>DATNKC010000264.1:0-9140 GCA_035603615.1 Steroidobacteraceae bacterium
GGTCTTGCGGAGTCCGACTTGGGCGATCGCGTGAAGCAGGTCGGCGATCAACTGAACGTGCAGATACAGCCCGATCCGCAACCACTGCTCAATGTATTCATTCGCAGCGACCAATATAATTTTGTTCGCCACGGCGTGCCCTCGCTCATGATCGACGTCGGCGCCGCTCCCGGCTCCCCCGACGCCGCCATCATCAAGGCGTGGCGCACCGAGCGCTATCACGCGCCTTCGGACGATGCCAATCAGCCGGTGAATCTGGCCACAGCCGCAGCCTACGAAGAGGTTATCCGGACGCTGGTGATCGAGGTGGCCAATGACCCGAAGCGGCCGCAATGGAAGCAGGACAGTTTTTTCCGCCGCTACGCCGATACCGCGAGCCCCTAAGGGCCCCAAGTGGCTCGGCCATGCGGCCGCCTACTTGTTATCGATGGACGCGCCGAAGTCCAGGGGCTTCACAGACGTAGCCGCGGCTGGACGTGACGCACTGCTCCGGACTGTGCTGGCGAAACTGCGCGGCGAAACGGCGAGTAGCCGGTCAAATAACCCCCGCGATGCGGCATCGCGATGCATCCACGGCGTGCTCCACTGCAAGGACGGCGCGCCGTGCCTGCCCGTTTGTAGCGACAGCGAACTCGCGCGGCTCTGCCACAATGTCAGCAGGCGCACGCGATCTTGAGTCCTGGCTTCCAACAGTTCACCGGCAATCGAGGTGTCCCGAAGCATCGGGGCATCGATGACGGAGACATCGCTTCCGGCGGCCGCAGTCTCCAGGCCCCGCTTTCGCGGCCGAAATTCCGTCGGTGAAAATACTTGTGTCTCTGCGCCTGGCGCAGAGAACGCAAACCGTGCGGGGAACGGCGTGGCAATCTGCGCGCGCGCTGTTGTTTGCACGTCCGAAGTTCGCCGCGCATCGGTGCTTTGCGGTTGATCGCCCGCCGACGCATCGCGTGGCGCAAGGCTGTACAGCGCCAGCGCCACCAGGAGGCATTCGCAAAGTCCGTTGCTGCGCGACCGCCATTGCGCTTCGATCGGTTCCATTGCTGCATTTTCGCCCAATGGTCACGGCGCCCGTGCCGATCGCGACATAACGCGGTCGAATTCGCTCCTTTATGTCGCAGATACGCGACGCGATGCGTAAAAGTGGCCGCGATATGTAAACAGCAATCAGGCGTCGGGGTCGCGGTACTGCGCGCGGCCCTTTTCCCAATTGCGCCCGTCAAACGGGATGACGGTCATGGATTCGATGCTGCCGGCATCGATGCAGCGCGCGTTCACGCTGATTCCATCCGGGTGAGAGCGGGGAATGTAGAACGATTTCACGCCGCAAGTCCCGCAGAACAAGTGCTTCGCGACCTGAGTATTGAAGGTATAGGTCGTGAGCGCGTCGGCGCCGCTGAGCAATTTGAAACGCTCTTTCGGCACGATCAAGTGCAAAAATCCAACCTTGCCGCAAATCGAACAATCGCATTCATCCACTTCGATGGCCGCCGGCGCAATAACTTCGAAGCGGACGCGGCCGCAGTGACAGCCGCCGGTGTGAGTGCGCATCATTTTTTTTCAATCCTTCGGTCGGGAATCACCCACATGATCGCAACCAACACGTAGACCGCCACGGCCAGCCACGCATGCCATAAGGAGAGCGCGATACCGACGACGTAAAACGCAATGGAGTTGCGTCCCTTGATATCCTCGCCGAAGGCCTTTGCCAGTTCCGACTCGGGGCCGTTGTCTCTGACGAGGATGCGCGCGAGAATGTAGTACGCGATCGCCGCCATCAAGAGCACGACTCCATACAGTGCCACCGGCGCCGTTACCAAATGGTTCTCGTCCACCCAGGCAGTGACGAAGGGAATCAATGACAGCCAGAACAGCAGGTGCAGGTTCGCCCAAAGACCGGCGCCGCTGACACGCTCGGCTGCGTGCAGCATGTGATGGTGATTGTTCCAGTAAATGCCGACGTACACGAAGCTCAAGACGTAGCTCAAAAAAACCGGAATAATCGGCAGCAGCGCGTCAAATCCCGAACCGTGCGGCGCCTTCAGCTCCAGCACCATGATCGTAATGATGATGGCGATGACGCCGTCGCTAAATGCCTCGAGACGTCCTGTGCCCATGGGGCTGCCTTGGACAGCCTCCTAGTGTCTGTGCTCTTGGGCGGCGAGATCGCTGAGCAAGGACATGAGTTTTTCAGGACCGCCTGCCATGGTCACGTCGGTCGTGTACTTGCCGTTCACGACGAACGTGGGCACGGCAGTAACCCGATAGCGCTCCACGAGTTGATCGGCGCGCTGCATGGCGGTCTGGACGTTCATGTCCTGATAGGCCTTTTCGAAGTCGGCGTCCGAGAGTCCCAGCTTTTTGATGAACGACACCTGAGTTCGCTCCGCTGAGGCGGCGTTGTTCGGATCAGGCCCGATCAGAGGGTTCCCGTTCACCTGAATTTCCTTGAATATCTCGCCATGCACATCGTTCAATTTGCCCATGGCCTCGAGCGCGTAGAAAAGATGCGCCAAGGATCGATGACCCTCGTTCCATTCCACCGGCACCCGGGTGAAGGTGATGTAGGCCGGTTTGGACTTGAGCCACGTTTGCACCGTGGGCTCGAGCGCGTAGCAGTGCGGACAGGCGTACCAAAAGAACTCCAGCACTTCGACTTGTCCGGCGGGAACGTTGGTGGGTTGCGCCGGAACTGTGCGGGTGTAGTTCACGCCATCCTGCCATTGGGTGCCGCTCGTCGCAGCGGCCGCGGCGGTGGATGTCGCGGCGGCCACCGTCGAAGCGACTGCCGCCAGCAATCTGTTCTGTGATCCGGTATCGCCGGGAGTTTCCTCGACCGTTTCGGAGCCGTCTTCGTTGATATGGTTCATCGTCAATGGCTTGCCCGCGTCCGCCGCTGTCTTGCCGGGCACCGCCGTCGCGGTGCTGCTCACCGCCGGTGCGGCGGCCGGTGCAGGCGCTTTCGCGGGAGCGAGTCCCGATGGCTCCTGCCTGCCGCACGCCGCCAGAGTCAGCGCAACGCCAAACACAATCAGCAGCGCGCGGGCTCGCATCAGCGTATCCCTTGCACGTAGGAGGCGAGATTTCGAATGTCGTCGGGAGAGAGGCGTTTGGCGATGGTTTGCATGATGCCGTTGGGACCGGTCGCTCGCGTGCCCGACGCATAGTCATTCAATTGCTTGATGACGTAAGTTGATTGTTGACCGCGCAGGGCCGGAAATTTAGCGGGTTCGTTGCCCTTACCCGTCGCGCCGTGGCAGGCCATGCACGCGGGAATTCCGCGCGCTTGATCGCCGCCCCGGTACAGTTTCTCACCCGCTTGCCAGTAGGAGGGGTCCGCTTCCAAGCCCGTGTTGGTCAAGCTGTCGAAATACAGGCCCAGATCGGCCATGTCGTCGGCCGTCAAATTGACGGTCATCGGCATCATGACGGGACTGGCGCGCTTGCCGCTCTTGAAGTTATTGAGCTGGTCGGCGATGTAATCGGCGCCGAGTCCCGCAAGACTGGGCCATTCCGGATTCGTGCTGTTGCCATTGGCGCCGTGACAGGCCTGGCATGTTGCAGCCTTAGTGGCACCGGCTTCGACGCTGGGCGCAGGGATGGCAAGAGTCGTGACAAGAGTGCTCGAAATGGTTGCTGCAAGAATCCAAAGCCGCTTCATAACGCCCTAATACCCCGTTTTTTTGTGACCCGTCGTCAACCCTAAATTGTACACTAGAGTCAATAATTTGCGTCCCGCCGGCTGCCATGACGACCTATTCCAACGTGAAATTCATGACCAGTGCGGCCGAGGCGAACCAGCTTGCGGCCGATTTGGGCCGAGAGGTCGCTTTTGCGGGCCGTTCGAATTCGGGCAAGTCCACCGCGATCAACGCCATCACCCACCGTTCGGGACTTGCCCGAGTGAGCCGCACGCCGGGGCGTACCCAGCTCATTAATTTTTTCGAATTGGCGCCCGGGCAGCGGTTGGTGGACTTGCCAGGCTACGGTTTTGCCAAAGTCCCCGAACGCGTTCGCCTGCACTGGCTCGCACTGATGGAGCACTACTTCAATGTGCGCGAATCGCTGGTGGGTCTGATGCTAATTGTCGACAGTCGTCGCGGCTTGGGCGCGCAGGATGTGGCGATGCTCGAATGGATACTGTCGAGAAATCGCTTCGCGCATGTTTTGCTGACAAAAGCCGACAAACTCAACCGGCGCGATTCACAGCGCGTGCTCAAGGATACGATCGCGGCCGGGGCGGATGCTGCGGTATCCGCGCAACTATTTTCGGCGCATGCAAAACAGGGAATCGAGGAAGCGCGCGAGGTCATGGACCGCTGGCTGCGCAATTGAAACAAGGCGCCACGAGGCAAATAAAAAAGCCCCGATGGGCGCTTGTGGCAACCATCGGGGCAGACCAACCCGGCATGGGGATGACAAACCGGGTCATGCTCGCTCAGGGAGAAGAGCGAGGAGCGTCTTAAACGCTCATTAGGTTAGATGGGGATGCCTCGCGAAAGTTCCAGTCCTTGAAAGCTAGTTTTTTTTACTGCTGCATCGGCAGCAAAATCACGTCCCGCCTGTGCTTAATTTTGCGCCCTATTTTCTATTGGCGCACGCATTTTAATGCGTTTCTAATGTGCCTCATCCCAATTGCGGCCAACCCCTACATCGACCTTCAGTGGAATCGAAAGATCCGCGGCGCGAATCATGTGTGTCCGTGTTTGTCCTACAAGTGTTTCGACTGCTTCATCCGCGACTTCCAATACGAGTTCATCGTGAACTTGCATGATCAGGCGCGCCGGAATGCGCGAGCTTTGCAGCCAAGAGTCCACCTCGATCATCGCGCGCTTGATGATGTCGGCTGCGGTGCCCTGCATGGGCGCATTGATGGCGCTGCGTTCGGCATACTGGCGCAGCGCGGCGTTGCGCGATTGAATTTCCGGCAAATACAGCCTGCGGCCGAACACAGTTTCCACGAAACCTTTTTCGCGCGCTTGGCGGCGTGTCTCTTCCATGTAGCGCCTCACACCGGGATAGCGTTCGAAATATAGATCCATGTATTTCTGCGCATCGCCTCGGCCAATGCCCAATTGCCGGGCCAGACCGAATGCAGACATGCCATACATCAGGCCGAAATTGATCGCTTTCGCGGAGCGCCGCTGATCCGCGCTCACCTGATCCAGAGGCGTGCTGAAGACCTCCGCGGCGGTCGCCTGATGGACGTCGCGATCTTCCGCGAAGGCGCGGAGCAGTGAGGCGTCGCCCGACAGATGCGCCATGATGCGAAGCTCGATCTGCGAATAGTCCGCGGCCACGAGCGAGTGGCCGGCCGGCGCAATGAATGCCTGCCTGATGCGCCGTCCCTCGTGAGTGCGAATCGGGATATTTTGCAGATTCGGATCCTGCGACGACAACCTTCCGGTTGCCGCCACCGCCTGGTGATAGGAGGTATGGATGCGTCCTGTTTCCTGATTGATCTGCAGCGGAAGATTGTCGGTGTAGGTGGATTTGAGCTTTGCCATGCCGCGATATTCCAAAATCAATTTCGGCAAGCGATAAGACTCGGCGAGTTCCTCCAGCACATCTTCGGCGGTTGACGGCTGACCGGTCGGCGTCTTGCGCATCACCGGAATGCCAAGCTTGCCGAAGAGAATCTCCTGAAGTTGCTTCGGCGAGTCCACGTTGAATACGCCGCCGGCTTCTTTGTGCGCCTCCGATTGCAGCTCGAGCATGCGCGACGCCAGTTCGGTGCTTTGCGCCTTGAGCAGCGCGCGATCCACGAGCACGCCCGCGCGCTCCATGCGGAACAACACCGGCACCAGCGGCTGTTCGATGTTCTCGTACACGAACTTGAGCGCAGGCACCGCCTCAATTTGCGGCCATATCGCCTGATGCAGCTGCAGCGTGATATCGGCGTCCTCGGCCGAATATTCCGCGGCCCGATCCACGTCGACCTGGTTGAAGGTGATTTTCTTGGCGCCCTTGCCGGTGAGTTCTTCGAAGTGGATCGTCTTGACGCCGAGATATCTCACCGCGCTCGCATCCATATCGTGACGCGTCGCGACGCTGTTCAAGACGTAGGATTCCAGCATGGAATCGAAACGCTGCCCGTTCAGGGCGACGCCGTAGTTGGCCAGCACATGGGCGTCGAACTTGAGATGATGGCCGAGCTTGGCCTTCGTTCTATCCTCGAGCACGGGCTTGAGGGCTGCCAGCACCTTGTTGCGATCGAGCTGATGCGGCGCGCCGGCGTAGTCGTGTCCCAACGGCACGTACGCAGCTTCACCCGGCGCCACTGCGAAAGACACGCCGACAATCTGCGCGCGCATATAGTCCAAGCTGTCGGTTTCGGTATCGAATGATACGAGCGGCGCGGCGGTGAGCTTCGTGAGCCACGCCTCGAGCTCCTCTTCCGACATCACCTTGTGATAGTCGCGCCGCGCGGGCGTGCTGACGATGGCAACTGCCGCGGCAATCGGAGCGCCGCTGCCGTCGCTTGCCTCCGCAATCACCACGTCAATTTCGGCGGCGCCCGCCGGCGCCTCAGGCGCAGGTGCGGCCCCCAACGACTTGAGCAGCGCGCGCAACTCCATGCGCGTGTACAACTCGCGCAGCCGCGGCACGTCGGCGGCGCCGGGGTTCAACTGCTCAGGAGTAACGTCGAGCGCCAACGTGGTATCGATGGTGGCGAGCTTGCGCGACAGCTCCAGCATCGGCAACTCGTTGCGCAAATTTTCGCCGACCTTGCCGGTAATGTCGGTGGCGTGTGCAATGAGGCCATCGAGGGTCTGATACTGGTTCAGCCATTTCGCGGCGGTCTTCGGGCCCACGCTGGTGACCCCGGGAATGTTGTCGGAGGTGTCCCCGACCAGCGCCAGGTAGTCGACGATTTGCTCGGGAAAAACATCGAACTTCGCCTTCACGCCGATGCGGTCGAGGCGCGTGTTGCTCATGGTGTTGAGCAATTCGACATTCGGTCCCACCAATTGCGCCATGTCCTTATCGCCGGTGGAGATCAGCACCTTGAAGCCTGCATCCGCCCCTTGCTTGGCGAGCGTGCCGATCACATCGTCTGCCTCGACGCCCGGCACGCGCAGCAGCGGCACGCCCATCGCCGCCACCACGTCGTAGAGCGGCTGCACTTGCGCCCTCAAGTCATCCGGCATGGGTGTGCGATGCGCCTTGTACTGATCGAACAAATCATCTCGAAAAGTGCGTCCGGGTGCATCGAATACCACCGCGATTCGATCCGGGGCTTCTTCCTTGATCATTTTGTTCAGCATGTTGAGCACGCCGAGTACTGCACCCGTCGGTTCACCCCGCGTGTTGGTGAGGGGCGGCAGCGCGTGGAAGGCGCGATACAAATAGCCCGAGCCGTCCACCAGAATAAGTTTGCGTGCGCTCATGATCTGAAGCACCCGATTAAGGGTGCGTCGAGTCCGCGGTGGGAGGCGTGCTCGGCGTAGTGGATGCAGGTGGGGGCGCGGGCACGGGCGCGGGCGCGGGTGCAGGCGGTGCCGGACTTGACGAACCGCTGCCTTGAGGCGCTGGAGTGGCAGCGCCGCTTCCGCTCGCAGGTTTTGCCGGCGCGCCGGGCAGTGTAGGAATTGTGCGCTTGTGCTTCTGCGCATCGGGCATTACCAGAGGTCCTTTTTGACCGCAACCGAGTACGCCGCCCGCGAGGCAGATCAGCAGCATAAGTTGCGCGAATTTCATTCTGGCGAGTATACCCGCGCCGCTGCTTCCCGTTGCGACCGGAACTTCTGTCAACTCCTTTCAGTCGAATGCCTTAGTCATAGCGGAGGCTTTTATGCGGTTTTCAAAGACCCTCGGGGCAATTCTGGCGATTGCGGCGTGCGGCGCCGCGGGCGCGGCATTCGCGGACAATCCGCTGGGATTGTACGTCGGCGCAGGTATCGGCGATTCGCAGATCAGGAGCGACGACTCCATTTACGGCCTCCCCGGCTACTACAACGATAACCAATTTGCCTGGCAAGGACTCATCGGTATCCGGCCGATCCGCTGGGTAGGAGTCGAGGCCACGTATATCGATTTCGGCCAACCCGATCGGCACAGTATTTACGACGTCAATGTCTCGGGCCGGGATTCTCATCCCACGGCCCCCGCGCTGTTCGCCGTGGGCTACCTGCCGTTGCCCTTGCCGTTCATCGACGTCTTCGCCAAGGCCGGTGCCGCGCGGCTCGCCACCAACGTCACCGACTTCGTTCAGCAGCCCTGCGTTGCCGGCGGGCCCTGTCCGTACTTCGTGCCCACCGATCGGCATCAAGTCACCGACACGCGACTCGCGTACGGCGCGGGCGTGCAATCCAAGCTGCCCTTTGGATTGATTGTGCGCGGTGAGTACGAGCGCATCAGTTCGCAATTCGGGGATCCGAGCGCGTTCATGGCGAGCGCGATATGGCAGTTCTGATCTGACGCCGCGCGAGTGCGGTCGCTCCTGAAGGGCGCCGCACCTTATACTGGCGCATGGCAACACGCTCGTCCTTGCGCGCATCCCTCGCGATTCTCTGCGGTGCCGGCATCGCCGCCGGCATTTGCAGCTGTATGCCGGCGAATCTGCCAACCGCACCGGGCGGTGCCGTCACGCCGCTCGAGCGGACGCGCGCGCTGCGCAGCGACATCGACACCATCGTCATCATCTATGCGGAGAACCGCGCCTTCGACAATTTATATGGCAATTTTCCCGGCGCCCGAAATTTAAGCGAAGTCATCGATCGCGATGGCCATCCGCTGTCCGGCTACCACCCGCAGTTGGATCGCGACGGCAGCGTATTATCCGTACTGCCGCCCACTTGGGGCGGCGTGACGGCCGCAGGCGTCACGCCGGTCGTGACCCAGCAGCAAAGCGTCGGGTTGCCCAATGCGCCCTACTCGATCGAGCAGGGCTTCACGCGGCAATCGCAGGCGACGCTATCGACAGCAACCGTGACGCGCGATCTGTGGCATCGATTCTTCGAACATCAAATGCAAATCGACGGCGGCAAGAACGACGGCTACGCCGCCTGGTCGGACGCCGGCGGTCTTGCGCTGGGGCACTACGACTACAGCCGTTCGGCGCTGTACGCGCTGGCCCGCCAATTCGTGCTCGCCGACAATTTCTTTCAGGGCGCTTTCGGCGGCTCATTTCTCAATCATCA
>DATNKC010000265.1:0-5916 GCA_035603615.1 Steroidobacteraceae bacterium
ACCAGCAGATCGACTTGTGCCGCCCGCAGTATCTCGAGTGCTTCAGGTGTCTTGAAGCTCGCGGGTTGGTGCACCGTGAGCCCCAGTTCGAGCGCCCGGCGCTTGATGGGACTTGAGTGTTGGCCCTGCCCACGGCCGGCAGGCCGATCCGGTTGAGTGAAAACCGCAGCGATCGGGTGGCGCGCGGCCAGCCTGTCGAGCGCGGGAACCGCGAAGTCAGGCGTGCCGGCGAAGCCCAGCTTCAAAGAAGGAGCGTCGCTCAAGGCTCAAAGAGCCGGCGCGTGCGCGCGTAAATCGCTGCCGGTAGATCTTTGCCTACGCTCTTTTTCCAAACGGCGCCGAATCAGCGTGCGCTTCAGCTCAGAGAGGTAATCGACAAATAACTTGCCTTCCAGGTGATCCATTTCGTGTTGAATGCAGACGCCCAGCAATCCTTCCGCGTCCATCTCGAAAGGCTGGCCATCGCGGCCGATCGCGCGAACCCGAATATGCGTAGCCCGGGTCAGCTTGTCGTAAATGCCAGGCAGGGACAGGCACCCCTCCTCGACGGGGCCCTCGCCGTCCTTACTGAGGATTTCCGGATTGATGAGCACCAGCGGTTGATCCCGCGTTTCGCTCACGTCGAGCACGATCACGCGCTTATGCACGTCGACTTGGGTGGCGGCCAGGCCAACGCCATTGGCCGAGTACATGGTTTCCAGCAGGTTGTCGATGAATTGACGCAGCGCGTCATCGACCTCGCTAACGGGGACGGCCTTCTTGCGCAGCCTCGGATCCGGATACTCGAGAATTACGAGCTTTGTCATGGGAGTTATGAGAGCAATATCGTGTTTTCGGCTCAAGAATGTTGCTAAAGTTCCGCCGCTGCTTAACTTAATGCCCAATGTGCAAGCGCTTCTGAGCGCAAGCAAAAGGCAAAAACGGGCGATGCGTCCCAGTCTTGAGCGGCCAGGCAGAAGTATACCAGTCAGTCTGCAACCATAAGCTGACTCATGGGAGCGAAACGAATGCAAGGTCATCAAATATTAGGCCTATTTCTAGGCGCTGCGGTGCTCGCGGGCTGCCATTCAGCGGCGCCAAAGCCGCAAGAAAGGGGGCCCGCGGTCGCGGTCAATGAGCCGACGACCGAAGGCATCGTGGTGGGCGATGAAAAGAACGCGATAGAAGCCGCGATCGAGGCTAGCTCCTCCCCCAACACCACGGAAACGGTGCAAGTTCCTCGCAGAGGCATCCCCCTCGCCGAGAATGCCCCCGACAGCTACGTCGTTAAGCGTGGCGATACCCTGTGGGGCATTGCCAAGGTTTTCCTGCGCGATCCCTGGTACTGGCCGGAGATCTGGCAGGTCAATCCGCAAGTCCATAACCCCCATTTGATCTACCCCGGCGACACCTTGCGCCTGGTGTATATCGACGGTCAGCCGCAAATCGTGTTGCAGCCCGGCTTGGAGCGCGGCGACGGTATCCGCGTTGAACCGCGGGTGCGCAGTGAACCCATCGACTCAGCCATCACCACCATCCCGTACGCGACGGTAGCCGCGTTCATGTCGAAGCCAAGCGTGCTCGACCGGGAGCAAATCAAAACCGCGCCCTATGTGCTCGCGACCCGTGACTTGCACGTCGTCATGTCTGAAGGGGATACGGTGTACGCCCGCGGATTTACCAGCCCGGCGGAACTCGGCTCTCATTACAACGTGATTCGCGTGGGCGATCCCCTGATCGATCCGGACAACAATCGTGTCTTGGGTTACGACGGCATCTTCCTAGGCTCAGGCCACGTGACACACCAAGGCGACCCCACCACGCTGATCATGACCGAATCCGCGCGCGAGTCCCGCGCCGGCGACAAGCTCATCCCCGGCGGTGTCGATGTGCCGCTCGATTTCATTCCGAGCGCGCCGCGGGTCAAAACCAACGGCCGCATCATTGCCGTCACCAATGGCGAAAGCATCATCGGCCAGTACGAAGTGGTCGTCGTCAATCGCGGTGCCCGTGATGGCCTCGCGCCGGGCAACGTGCTCGGCGTGTTCGATACGGGCCCCGTGGTCGCCGACACCGACAAGAAGGGCTTCTTCAATCTCGATTCTTTGGGTGCCAAGAAGGTGCAGTTGCCGTCCGAACGCACGGGCACCTTCATGGTTTTCAAGACCTTCGACAACATCAGTTACGGCCTCATCATGGAAGCCACGAACCTGATTCGCCCCGGGGATAAAATAGAAAACCCGTAAGATTGGCCCGAGAATCTCGATGATCTCAGCGCGATGACGCGCTGAGACTCTTTCTCTCCTGCGCCATAATCGGTCCGATGCAACGGGCCGACGAGGTGTTTGCGTGGATGGCGCTGTCGCGCGCGCCTGCTCTCACATTTCCCATCCTGTCCGCCGCCCTCGAACGCTTGGGCGGCATCGCCGGCTTCATCGAGTCCTCCGACGAGGCGCGCCAACAGGCCGGCGTTCCGGCTGCTGCCCGCGAGTATCTAAAGAGCGCGTCCAGCGCGCCCAGCACCGTGGAACGCGCCTGGATTAAAAATCCCCATCACCATCTCGTGGCGTTCACCGACCCGCGCTATCCCGGCACGCTGCACGGACTGGAACGCCGGCCGATCGTTCTCTATGTCGCCGGCAAGCCTGAGGTATTGAACGATCCGCAGCTCTCCATCGTGGGCAGCCGCAATCCCACACCGGCGGGCCGCGACACCGCGTTCGACCTCGCTGAATCGCTGGCGGCGCGCGGACTTGCCATCACCAGCGGGCTCGCCGAAGGCATTGATACCGCCGCGCACCGCGGGGCGCTGGCGGCGCAAGGAGTCACTCTCGCGGTCCTGGGCAACGGCATCGACCGTGTCTATCCGCGCAGCAACCAAGGCTTGAGCGAGGAGATCCGTTTTCGAGGCGCCTTGATCAGCGAATTCCCACTGGGCACGCCGCCGCGCCGCGAGAATTTTCCACAAAGGAACCGCGTCATTGCCGGTTTAAGTCTGGGTACGCTGGTGGTCGAAGCCGCGCGCCGCTCAGGCTCGTTGATCACCGCACGGCTCGCGGGCGACCAGAATCGGGAACTGTTCGCCGTCCCGGGCTCGATCCACAACCCATTGAGCCGCGGCTGCCACGAGCTGATCCGCCAGGGCGCAAAATTAACCGAAACCGCAGCTGACATATTGAGCGAGTTGAACTTTTCAGCGTTCTTGCGCGCCGGGTGCAGCGCCTCGGGCAGCCCCGGTTCGGCCGCAGAGTTGGAGGCGGGCATGGACAAGGAACACAAAATCTTGTTAGATGCGCTCGGCTTTGATCCAGCGGACCTCGATATGTTGGTGGTCCGAACCGGGTTCAAAGCTGAAGCCGTGTCCTCGATGATGCTGATCCTCGAGCTAGAAGGCCACGTTCAGGCCGCCCCCGGGGGCCGTTACTCCCGAGTCGTTAGGAGCCGGAGGTGAAAGATAACGTTCTCGATCTACTCATCTATTTGTTCGAGAATTATATGAGCGCCGACGATGAGCCGCGGCCTGATCGAAATACATTGAAGCTCGAATTGGACAAAGCAGGATTCGCGGAACCCGACATCGAACGGGCTCTGGAATGGCTCGACGGGCTATCGGGCGAACAACTCGGCAAAGTCGCCGAGGCCACGGCGCGGGCCGTGCGGGTTTTCAGCAGCCAGGAGTTGCTGCGGCTGGACACGGACGTGCGAGGTTATTTGATGTACTTGGAAAATGTTCGAATTCTCTCGGGCACCGAACGCGAGTTGGTGATCGACCGCCTCATGGCGCTCGAGGCCGACGAAATCGATATCGAGCAGGTGAAATGGGTCGTGCTGATGGTGCTGTTCAGCCAGCCCGGCCAGGAATCCGCTTACGCTCAAATGGAAGACCTGGTCTTCGAAGAGCGCACCGACGCTTTGCATTAGACGACTTTGAGCAGCAATCTCGTTATCGTGGAATCGCCCGCCAAGGCGAAGACCATCAAGAAGTACCTCGGCAAGGACTTCGAAGTGCTGGCCTCCTACGGCCATGTGCGCGATCTCGTGCCCAAAGAAGGCGCCGTCGACCCCAAGCATCACTTCGCCATGAAGTATCAGGTGGTCGAACGCAATCAGAAGCACATCGACGCCATATCCCGCGCACTGAAGAAGGCCAAGAGCCTGTTTCTGGCGACCGACCCCGACCGCGAGGGCGAAGCGATCTCCTGGCATTTGCACGAGCTCTTGAAATCCCAGGGCGAGCTCAAGGGCAAGGAAGTCAGCCGCGTGGTTTTCTACGAAATCACCAAGAACTCGGTGCGCGAGGCCATGGCCGCGCCGCGCGAGCTCTCGGTCGACCTGGTGAACGCGCAGCAGGCGCGCCGCGCCCTGGATTTTCTGGTGGGCTTCAATCTCTCTCCGCTGTTATGGAAGAAAGTGCGTCCGGGCCTCTCGGCCGGCCGGGTGCAGAGTCCCGCCCTGCGCATGATCTGCGAGCGCGAGGATGAGATCGCGGCCTTCGTGGCGCGCGAGTACTGGAGCATCGATGCGGAGCTCTCGCACTCGGAGCAAAAGTTTCCCGGCAAATTGGTCGAGTTCCAGGGCGAGAAGGTGGAGCAGTTCAGCTTCACGAACGAAGCAAGGGCCCGGGAAGTCGAACACACGCTCAAGACGGAAGCCAAGGGCGAGCTCACGGTCCTGTCGGTGGAACGCAAGCAGCGCAAGCGCAATCCCGCGCCGCCGTTTACAACCTCCACGCTGCAGCAAGAAGCGGCGCGCAAGCTGGGCTTTAGCGCGCAAAAGACCATGCGCGTGGCGCAGCAGCTTTACGAAGGTGTCGACATCGGCGAAGGCCAGGTGGGCTTGATCACGTACATGCGCACCGACTCGCTCAACCTGGCGCAGGAAGCCATCGGTCAGATCCGCGACGTCATCGTGCAGCTATACGGCCAGGAGGGTCTGGCCGAAGAGCCGCGAATCTTCAAGACCAAGTCGAAGAACGCTCAAGAGGCGCACGAGGCGATCAGGCCCACCGCAGCCAGCGTGCTGCCGGGAGACATCGAGAACAAGCTCGAGTCCGATCAATTTCGGCTGTATTCATTGATCTGGAAACGCACCGTTGCGTGCCAAATGGCGCCGGCCATCTTCGATACCGTCACGGTTGAAATGCGCGCGGGCGCCGAGGGGCCCAAGCGCACCGTACTGCGGGCCAATGGCTCAACCTTGGTCAAACCGGGATACATATCGGTCTACCAGGAAGGCCTGGATGACGCCGTACTGGACGATTCGGATCACGTGCTGCCGCCCATGAAGGAGGGCGATCGGGTCGAGCTGGTTGGCGTCGTGCCGACGCAGCATTTCACCGAGCCGCCGCCGCGCTTCTCCGAAGCCTCGCTGGTCAAGGCGCTGGAAGAGTACGGCATCGGCCGTCCCTCGACTTACGCGTCGATTATCTCCACGCTGCGCGACCGTCAGTACGTGGACATCGAAAGCCGCCGCTTTACCGCGACGGACATCGGCAAGATCGTAAGCCGATTCCTAACCCAGTACTTCACGACCTACGTGGACTACGACTTCACCGCAAAAATGGAAGACTCGCTGGATTCCGTTGCCAGCGGCGAGCAGGAATGGGTGCCGCTGCTGGAAAGATTTTGGAAACCCTTCATCGATCTGGTGAAGCACACCGAAAAATCCGTCAGCCGCGAAGAAGTTGCGCAGGCGAGAGATTTGGGTGCGGATCCGGTGAGCGGCAAGCCCATGAGCGTGCGCATGGGGCGATTTGGACCCTTCGTGCAGATCGGCACCAAGGATGATGAGGACAAGCCTCGGTTCGCGGGCCTGCGCCCGGGACAAAAGATGGACCAGATCACGCATGAACAAGCGATGGAGCTGTTCAAGCTGCCGCGCAAGCTTGGCACCACCGCGAGCGGTGAGGAAATCACCACCAATGTCGGCCGCTTCGGC
>DATNKC010000266.1:0-2188 GCA_035603615.1 Steroidobacteraceae bacterium
AGCTGGACCGCTCTGTTAACGCGCGCCGACGAAAAAGCTGATTGAAATGATGAGCAGGACCAATGCGGCGATGGCGCCGTAGCGGTAATCGCGGGCCCGCAAAAAGAAAATCAACATGACGGCGACGCGCAGCGCCGGAAGCAGGATGAAAAGCGCGATGCCGGCGGTAGCGACGCCCATCCCCAACGCACCCGCTGCAACGCTGAGCGCAAGTCCCAACGCAATGATGGCTGAGGCGGCGAGCGTCCCATAATGCAGCAGCTTCCCGAGCAGGTTTTCCAATTGGCCGGATACGGCCGCCGTGGCGTTCAAGGCCTTGGCCCGATGAGATTGATGCCGAAGGCGGCCAACAGCATTTGCGCCGCGAGAAGACCTAAGATGCCGATGAACATCAGGCGCAACTTCTCGTTGGGCACGTTCATGAGGATGTGCGCACCGAGCACCGCCCCCGCGACCGACCCCAACGCGATGGGCGCTGCCACCGACGTGACGATTTCGCCGCGCGCGAAATACGCGGCGGCACTGGCCGCGGCCGTGACGCCGATCATGAAATTGGAGGTTGCCGAGGAGACTTTGATGGGCAGCCGCAGCGCTGTGTCCATGGCCGGGATTTTCAGCACCCCGCTGCCGATGCCGAGCAGAGCCGAAATCAGTCCGGCGCCGTACATCAGTGTCATTCCCAACGGCAGGCGCTGTATGGATGAGGAACCTTCCGGATCTTTGCGCCGCGCCAACATCTGCTGCGCGGAGAGCAACAGAATCACTGCGAAAAGCAGGTACAAATAATGGGTGGGGATCAATCCGGCCAAGAACACGCCGCACAGCGCGCCGGAAGTAGTGGCGGTTTCGAGCAAAATCGCCAAACGAATGTTGGTCAGTCGCTCCTTCAGGAACGGTGCGGCGCTTCCGCACGAACAGGCGATCACCGAAACAAGGCTTGCGCCAATCGCGGTGTGAATATCGACGCGGCCGAACATGGTCAGAACCGGCACGATGAAAATGCCGCTGGCCATGCCCAGCACCCCACCGAGCATGCTGGTGCCGAGGGCCACCCCGAACAACCACAATTCAAGCCCGATCGGCACTAGCCTTGCGCTCGCACGCCTGAGGGCGCGCGGCGCGCCAAGCGTGTGACAAAGCGGATGTGATCACCGCGGTAATACAGCCGCTCGTAGTCCACCGGGCGGCGATTTGCTGAAAAACTGGTGCGCTCGATCAAGAAAATCGGACTGCCCGCCTCCATTCCAAGCGCGCGCGCCACCGTGCCATGCGAGGCGACGGCCGCGAGCCGATACTCTGCCTCGAGCAAAGGCGTGGCGTATTTCTGTTCCAGCAACGAAAAGATCGGCTGATTCTCCAGATCATCGGCCATGATCTTCTCCCCCAGTTCTTGCGGCAGGTAGGTTTCGTCGAATGACAGCGGGATTCCGTCGGCCAAACGAACACGCTGAATTCGTGCCACCGTCGCGCCTCGCTGCAGCGAGAGCTGACGCGCCACGGTTTCACTGGCTGCTACGAGGCGCCGATCCAAGACGCGCGCAGAGGGTTCGCGTCCGAGCGCCTGCATGTCCTCGACGAACCCGGTGAGTTCGGTCAGTTCCTGAGTGATGGTCGGTTTCGTGACGTAAGTGCCCTTGCCGCGCCGGATCTCGACCAGGCCGCGCGCCACCAAACTTTGGATTGCCGTGCGGATCGTCGTGCGGCTGACGGCGTAACGTTCGACCAACTGATCCTCGGCGGGCAGGCGCGAGCCCGGAGGTAGGACGCCATCCGCGAAGCTCCTGCGCAGTGCCTCCTCCACCTGAGCGTGTAGCGGAAGTTGCGAAGTGGGATCAACATTCATGTAGACATTGTGACATCATGATGTCGTAATGTCTAGAAATTGACCATTCAGCGGCGTAGATGCTCGATCAGGGACAATTAATTCAACCTGGGCTGCCACCGAAGTGGAATACTCAAGGTCAGCGGACGCGAGCCAGGATTCACAGGGAGCCTAAAGAATGGGACCGATATTCAATGTCGTTATGCGGATCGTCAGTAGCTTGGCCGGCGTGGCAATGATTTTAATGGGGACGGTGTGGATGCTGCAGGGCCTCAACCTGGCGTTTCGGGTCGGCTTCATGGTGGGCAACTACCATTGGACCATTTATGGCGCGATCCTCGCACTGGTAGGCGTCGCGCAAGTCGT
>DATNKC010000267.1:0-14459 GCA_035603615.1 Steroidobacteraceae bacterium
CCAACCCGCCCGCGCCTCCCAGCGCACTGCCGGCCCCCAACGCGCCGACGGCGGCCGACGCAGCCAAGCCCACCGCACCTTCGGTGCCCACACCTGCGGCGCCCACCACGCCTGCAGCGCCCCCGGCAATCCGCCCTCCGGCGTCCCCCGCAATTGAGCATGACGCTGTTGCCAAGGACGAGGAGGGCGTCCTCGTGATCCACTCCGGACACTCGCGCATGATGTTCGATGCCGGCGATCGCCTGCCTTCGCAGAGCGGCGATTACATTTATTTCCAGCACAACGGCAAGCCCTACCTGATCCAGGACCCGCAGATCATCGCAAAAGCCCAAGCATTGCTCGCGCCGATAAAGTTGTTGGATGAGAAGCAGAGATCGCTCGGTAATCGGCAATCCATGTTGGACGTACAGCAGCGTATGCTGGGTTCGCAGGAGCGCACCATCAAGCTGGCCGAGTCGCCAGAGTTCAAACACCAAATGGCGGAATTGCAAAAGAAGATAAAGGAACTCGACCTGCCGCACCTGACCGCGCAGATCGACCAGCACGCTCTGGCCGAAGTACAAGCCCACCTAGGCGAAATTCAGGCTCGCGTCGCGGAGTTGCAAATGCAATTCGGTTTGCAGCAGGGCCAGTTCGGCGAGCAGATGAGCAAACTCGGCGAACAACAAGGTAAATTGGGTGAGCAGGAGGCGCTGTTGGGCGAGCAGCAGCGCAAGATTATCGAAGATGTCCGTCGCCAGTTGAAACCCATCATCGAGCAGGCGATTCGCGAAGGGAAGGGCAAGCTGATTTGGGAAGACTAGGGCTGCCTAATCGGCCGCGTTGGCTGTCCTAATCGCGGCCGCGTCAATCCCAGAGTTCGTCCATAGCTTCCATATCTTCCGGATCGTCGATTTGGCAGCTGTCCGCGGATTCCGGTTGGAGCGTCGCCCAGTCCGCATGATGCCAAACGGCGGTGGCGATGCCTGCGGTGGAGAGCTCGCGCCGCTCCGGCTTGGGTCCGAAGCGGCTGGCAATGGCGCTCAGGCCGGGGTTGTGACCGCAAATCATGATGTGAGTCAGCGAAGCCGCGCGATGCGCCAGCAGCAGCCAGGTTCTCTCGGGACTCGCCAAATACAGTTCGCGCGCGCATTGCACCTGCTTCGCATCGAGCTCGCAGGTCGCGGCGATAATTTCCGCCGTCGCCCACGCCCGCTCGGCGGGACTCACTAAAATAAGGTCGGGAACGAGATTGCGTTTGACGAGGCGCGAGGCCATCTCCTGCGCCTCGATGCAGCCGCGGTGGGTGAGCGGACGCTCGTAATCCTCCGGATACGCATCGACGGCTTCCGCTTTACCGTGCCTGAGCAGCGTCAGCCTGCGCGTACCCACAGGTGACCGTTCTCGATTTTGGTTTCGAATACGCGCACGGGTTCGTAGGCGGGCGGCGTCAACGCTTCGCCCGTCCGCAAGCAAAACCTCGCGCCATGGCGCGGACAGATAATCTCATTGCCCTCAATCTCACCGCCGGTTAACTGTGCCCCGTCATGAGTACAGATGTCCTCAATGGCGTAATAGTTCTCGCCGCTGCGCACAACGGCAATCATGCGGCGGCCGACCGAGATCGTCTTGGCCTGGCCGTCCGGCAACTCCTGGGGAGGACCCGCATCAATCCATGTCACAAGCAAAGCCTCGCATCGCTCACATCATGCCCGTCTGCAGGCGCGCCTCATCCGACATCATGGTCTGATTCCATGGGGGATCAAAGACCAATTCGACATTGGCGTGCGCCACGGTCGGGATGATTTGCACCTTGTCGCGCACATCTTGCACCAACACTTCTCCCATGCCGCAGCCCGGCGCGGTCAGGGTCATCTTGATGTCGACCGTGCGCGTCGAGTCTTCGTTCTTGCTGACATCGCACTCGTAGACCAGGCCGAGATCCACAATGTTGACCGGTATCTCCGGGTCGTAGCAAGTCTTCAGCTGCTGCCAAATAATGTTCTTGATGTCCTCTTCAGAGGCGCCCGGCGGCACCTCGGGAGGTTTTGCCGAGGTCTTGCCGATGGCGTCCGCGTCTTGACCTGCAATGCGAAATAGATTGCCGTCGATGTAGACCGTGAAACTTCCGCCCAAGGCCTGGGTGATGTAGCCCACCTGTCCCAGCTTCAAGTTGACCTCGGCACCCGCCGGTATGGCCACTGCTTTGACTTCGCGCTGGACGACGATGGGCTCGTTTTCGTAGGTACGCACTTTAGCCGCTCACTCGGTCGAGACCGCGGGCAAGGATTTAAGATCGGCCGCTTTGAGCGCGGATGCCAGCGTGTGCCAGCAAAGACTGGCGCATTTGACGCGTGCCGGGAACTCACGCACGCCCGACAACGCGGCCAGCTTGCCCAGTTCGTCGGCGGGCGGCGCCGCATCGTCGGTCAGCAATTGATGCACGCGATCGAATAGTTTAAGCGCCGCCTCGCGGCTTTTGCCTTTAACAGCCTCAGTCATGAGGGAGGCAGAGGCGGTCGAAATGGCGCAGCCCTGGCCCTCGAAGCGAATGTCGCTGATGGTGTCATCGCGCAGCTTCAGGCGCAGCGTCAGATGATCGCCGCACATGGGATTGAATCCCTCGACACTGGCGTCGGCTGAGTCCAAGTTTCCAAAGTTCCGCGGCCGGCGGTTATGGTCCAGGATCACGTCACGGTAAAGATCGTTCAGTTCCACGGGCTACCTCAGACGAACATCTTGCGCGCGCGTTCGATGCCAAACGCAAGCCTGTCGATCTCATCGAAAGTGTTATAAAACGCGAACGACGCGCGTGCCGTCGCCGGCACTTTGAAGAAGTCCATCACCGGCATGGCGCAGTGATGGCCGGTGCGCACGGCAATGCCGTCCTCGTCCAAGATCGTGCCCAGATCATGCGGATGCACGCCCGCGACCACGAAGGAGACGAGGCTGGCCTTATCCGGCGCCGTGCCCACGATGCGCAGTCCCTGAACTTTGTTGAGCGTCGCCGTGGCATGGTGGAGCAGGGCATCCTCGTGTGCATGCGCGGCGCTCAGATCCAGGCCCGACAGAAATTCGACCGCGGCGCCCAACCCAATCCCGCCCGAGATGTTGGGCGTGCCGGCTTCGAACTTATTCGGCAGCGCGTTATACGTGGTTTTCGCGAACGTGACCTGCAGAATCATTTCGCCGCCGCCCTGCCATGGCGGCATGCGATCGAGCAGCTGTTCGCGCCCGTAGAGCACGCCGACACCCGTGGGGCCGTACATCTTGTGACCGGAGAAGGCGTAAAAGTCGCAGCCCAGTTCCTGCACATCCACCGCCATATGGGAAATCGCTTGAGCGCCGTCGATCAAGGTGATGATGCCGCGGGCTTTCGCGGCCGCGATAATGCGGCGCACCGGCAAAATCGTGCCCAAGGCATTCGACACATGCGCGCAGGCAAGAATCTTGGTGCGGGCATTCATCAAGGAAACGATCGCCTCCAGATGAACTTCGCCTTGCGTATCCATGGGCGCAACCACGAGTTTGGCGCCGGTCTGCTCGCACACCATCTGCCAGGGCACGATGTTGGCGTGGTGCTCCAAATGGGTGATCAGGATTTCGTCGCCGGCGCGCAAGGTTGGTCGCGCATAGCTTTGCGCGACGAGGTTGATCGCTTCGGTGGTGCCGCGCACGAAGATGACCTCGCTGCGCGAGCGCGCATTGATGAAGCGCTGCACGCGATCGCGCGCGCCCTCGTACATCGCGGTGGCCTCCTGGCTCAAGGTGTGCACGCCGCGATGAATATTGGCATGGTGGTGGCGCTCATAGTCATCCACCGCATCGATCACGCTTTGGGCGCGCTGCGCGGAGGCGCCGTTGTCCAAGTAAACCAGCGGCTTGCCATGGATCATGCGGCTCAAGATCGGGAAATGCCGCCGGGCGGCCGCGACATCGAAGATCCGGTTGGTTTCGGCCAGTGCGATATTGTTCATCGAAAATTCCGCAGTATTTGCGAGTCAGGTAATTGGCTGATCAAGGCGTTCTCAATCGCGGCACGCGCCGAGCTCACGGACATGCCGGTGAGCACATCGGCGAGAAACGCGAAGACGAGCAGGCTTTGCGCGGTTTCACGATCCAGTCCGCGCGACAGCAGGTAGAACAGCATGTCCGGATCGAGCCTGCCGGTGGTGGCGCCGTGCGCGCACTTGACCTCATCGGCGTGGATCTCGAGCTGCGGCCGCGTGTCGATCTCGGCGCTGGGTGACAGCAGCAGGCCGCGGCAGGACTGCTTCGAATCCGAACCATTCGCGCCGGCATTCACGATCACCTTGCTATTGAAAATCACCCGGCTGACATCGCTGGCGATGGCGCGCGCGGTTTGCCGGCTGCGCGTATTCGGCGCCGCATGGGTGACGATATTCACGCAATCCACGTGCCGCTCTTCGTGTCCGACCAGCAGCGAATAACTCTCCAAACTTGCGCCGGGTTGATTCAAGCGGGCTTCCAGCGAGGAGCGCACCAGGCCGCCGCCCAGCGCAATGGTGAATTGCCGGCACTGGCTGTCCTGCGACTGGTGGATGTCGAGCGAATCGAGGTGGGTGGCGCCCGCGCCGGTTGCGTACACGCGGTAGTGCTCCAGCTGTGCAGCCTTGCCCAGCGCGATATGCGTGTTGGAATTGCTGAGCGGCGCGCTATCGTCTTCAGAAACGTGGTGCTCAATGATGGTCGCGCTCGCCCCGGGACTGGCATCGATGATGATGCGCGGATGCGCGGCCTGTGCGGCGCCGCCTTGAGAGAGGTGCCGAATCACCAGCGGCGTTGCGACGGCGCCGGTGATTTTCAAATATAAGCCGTCGATGAATAGCGCCGTGTTGAGCAACACCCAGCGACGTTGATCGGCGTCCGACGCGGACTCGAAGAAGCGCCGCAAGTAGCTCGGATCTTGTTTATAAAGTTCCTTTATGCTATTGATTTCAATGCCATTAATAGCAGGTAGATCGGCACCCAAGAGCGGGCAGCCGTTTCGCATCGTGATGGTTGCCGCATGTTGCCCGGCGTCCACCAGCGTGAGCGCCGCAGGGCCGCTCCGCGCGCCTGCGCCAGCCTCTGTGCCTGCGTCCGACGCTTGGGCCGCGCAGCCGGCTTCACCGTAACTCGAGGCGGCAACACTGCGCAGGTCCGTGTAGCGCCAGGTCTCGTCACGCAGGGAGGGCAGGCCCAGCTTCAAAAACCGCTGCATGGCCTGTTCGCGAATCGGCTGCAACGCATCCGGCGTGCGCGCACGCCACTGCGTCTCGAACGAGCGCAGGGCGGCGCTCATGCGACTTCGGCTCCCATGACCCAGTCGTAGCCGCGGCGCTCGAGTTCTTGCGCGAGGGATTTGTCCCCGGACTTGACGATGCGGCCGCCGGATAAGACATGCACCTGATCCGGAATGACATAGTCGAGCAGCCGCTGATAGTGCGTCACCAGCACCACCGCGCGCTTTGGATCTCGCAGGCTGTTCACGCCCTTGGAGACGACTTTGAGCGCATCGATGTCCAAACCCGAGTCCGTTTCATCCAGAATCGCGAGCTTCGGTTCCAGCACCAGCATCTGCAGGACTTCGTTGCGCTTCTTCTCGCCGCCGGAAAAGCCTTCATTCACGCCGCGCGTCAGGAAGGTCTCGCTCATCTGCATGAATTTCATCTTCTGGCGAATGAGCGCCAGGAAATCGTAGGCGTCGACCTCGGGCTCGCCGGCGGCCTTGCGTTTGGCATTGAGCGCCGCCTTGAGCAGATACACATTGTTGACCCCGGGGATTTCGACCGGGTATTGGAAGCCGAGAAACAGGCCGGCGCGGGCGCGCTCCTCGGCGCGCATCGCCAAGAGGTCGCGGCCTTCGAAGGTGACCGAGCCGTGGGTCACCTCGTAGTCCTCGCGTCCGGCGAGCACCTGGGCGAGCGTGCTCTTGCCCGAACCGTTCGGTCCCATGATGGCATGCACTTCGCCGGCGTTCACCGTGAGGTTGACGCCATTGAGTATTTCTTTGCCCGCAACGCGGGCCGTCAAGTCAGAGATTTCAAGCAAGATAGTTCTCTCTTCAAGCACGTCTTAACCGACGGCTCCTTCCAAGCTCACACTGAGCAGATTTTGTGCCTCGACGGCGAATTCCATCGGCAGCTCCTTGAACACCACTTTGCAGAAGCCGCTGACAATCATATTGACCGCGTCCTCGGCGGAAATTCCCCGCTGCAGGCAATAGAACAATTGGTCCTCGCCGATTTTGGAGGTGCTGGCCTCGTGCTCGACCGTCGCGGTCGGATTTTTGACTTCCATGTAGGGGAAGGTATGCGCCGCGCATTTCGGGCCCATCAGCAATGAGTCGCATTGCGTGAAATTGCGGGCGCCGCTCGCGCTTGGCAGAATTTTCACCAGGCCGCGATAGGTATTTTCCGCATGTCCCGCGGAGATGCCTTTGGACACAATGGTGCTCTTGGTATTTTTCCCAATGTGAATGATCTTGGTGCCGGTGTCGGCCTGCTGATAATTGTTCGCCACCGCCACCGAATAAAATTCGCCGATGGAGTTCTCGCCCTTGAGCACGCAGCTGGGATATTTCCAGGTGATCGCCGATCCGGTCTCGACCTGAGTCCAGGAAATCTTGGAGTTGCGGCCGCGGCACTCGCCGCGCTTGGTGACGAAGTTGTAAATGCCGCCCAGGCCGTTCTCATCGCCCGGATACCAATTCTGCACGGTCGAGTACTTGATCTGCGCATCATCGAGTGCCACCAGCTCCACCACGGCGGCATGCAGTTGGTTCTCATCGCGCATGGGCGCGGTGCAGCCTTCCAGGTAGCTGACCGACGCGCCCTCGGCGGCGATGATCAGGGTTCGTTCAAACTGCCCAGTCTTCGCCGCGTTGATGCGAAAATACGTCGATAATTCCATCGGGCAACGCACGCCGGGCGGCACATAGACGAACGATCCGTCCGAGAACACCGCGGAATTCAACGCCGCGAAAAAGTTATCGCCGGTCGGCACCACGGTGCCGAGATAGCGTTCGACCAGTTCCGGGTGATTGCGCACCGCGTCGGAGAACGAGCAGAAAATGACGCCCGCCTTGCCGAGCTTTTCCTTGAACGTGGTGGCCACCGAAACGCTGTCGAACACCGCGTCCACCGCAACGCCCGCCAGGCGCGCGCGCTCATGCAATGGAATGCCCAATTTCTCGTAAGTGGCCAGCAGCTTCGGATCCACCTCATCCAGGCTCTTCGGCGCGTTGGCCGGCGCGCGCGGCGCGGAGTAATACGAGATGTCCTGATAGTCGATGGGCTTGTAGTGCACATGCGCCCAAGTCGGCTCCTTCATCGTCTGCCAGTGCCGAAATGCCTTCAGCCGCCATTTGAGCAAGAACTCAGGCTCGTGTTTCTTTTTCGAAATCGCCGCCACGACGTCCTCATCGAGTCCCGGCGGCAAGCTGTCGGACTCGATATCGGTGATGAACCCGTGACGGTATTTCTGACCGACGAGGGCTTCGACTTCTTGAGATTTGCTAGACACGGTATTCCAGGTGCTCGGCTTGTTTGCTTTAGTGGGGTCGAATTTCAGGTATTCACGTGCATTTCGGCGGCGAGGTCCGCGATGCGCACGCCGGCGGAGTCGAGGCCCGCCAACTGGTGCAGCGTGACCTCTTCCAGCGCGCGACGAATGGCGGCATTGACGCGCTGCCACGCGGTGCCGACGCGGCACTGCCGCTCGATGCCGCATTGGCTGGAAGCACCGCTGCATTCGGTGATGGCGATGGGCCCTTCGAAAACATCGAGAATTTGCGCCGCCGTAATCTCCTCGGGACGCCGCGCCAGCCGGTAGCCGCCCTGCGCGCCTCGCGAGGAAATCACCATGCCGGCGCGCTGCAGGCCCTTCAAAACCTTGCTAACGGTGGGGCGGCTCAGGCGAGTGCGCTCAGCCAATTCGGTCGCGGCCCGATGTGCGGCGGGCTCTTGCGCTAAACTGGCCAATACCACAGTTGCGTAGTCGGTCATTTTTCCCATACGCAGCATAAAGAGGGTCCTTCAGGGACGGAGATTCATGTGGGACTATTTTAGTCCTATTTGACCATAACTTCCACCCGGAGGGCGGACTCAAGCCAGGTTTGTTATCCTTGCCTTAACTTAACAACCAATATCAGTGAGATGCGTACGACATGAACATTGGAGAGCTAAACGCCACGGCGCGCGCGATGGTCGCCAAGAATCGGGGGATTTTGGCCGCCGACGAAAGCACCAGCACCATCAAAAAGCGCTTTGACACCATTAAATTGGAGTCCACGGAGGAGAATAGGCGGGCCTACCGCGAGATGTTGTTCACTGCGCCGGGCGCCAAGGACTACATCAGCGGCGTCATCATGTACGACGAAACACTGCGTCAAAAGACCAAGGACGGGGTTCCATTTCCCGCCTATCTCGCCAAGGCGGGAATGATCCCCGGAATCAAGGTCGATTTGGGAGCCAAAGCCTTGCCGGCATTTCCGGGCGAGACCATCACCGAGGGACTCGACGGATTGCGCGAGCGCTTCGCCGAATACCACAAGCTGGGCGCGCGCTTTGCCAAATGGCGCGCGGTGATCAATATCGATTCCGTGCTTCCGACCCGCTATGCCATCGATGCCAACGCCGAATGCTTGGCGCGCTACGCCGCATTGGCCCAAGAGGCGGGGATCGTACCCATCGTGGAACCGGAAGTACTCATGGATGGCGCGCATCCATTGGAGCGGTGCGAGGAAGTCACGAACATCGTGCTGGACAGCGTGTTCACTCACTTGTTCGCCGCGCGAATCGTTTTGGAAGGCATGATCCTGAAACCGAACATGGTGATCCCGGGCAAGAAATGCGCGGACCAAGCGACGCCTGAGCGCATCGCCGAGGCGACGATTCGAACACTCAAGCGCCAAGTGCCCTCTGCGGTGCCCGGCATCGCATTCCTGTCAGGCGGCCAGAGTCCGATCGATGCCACATTGCACTTGAACCTGATGCATGCCGCGGGACCTCTACCCTGGGCGCTGACATTTAGCTACGGACGCGCTCTGCAGGAAGATGCGCTAAACGCCTGGGCGGGTAAGGAGAGCGGATTCGCCGGCGGTCAGAAGGCCCTGGCGAAAAGGGCCAAGCTCAATGGATTGGCCGCGGTGGGGCAGTACAGTGCCGCTTTGGAATCAGCCGCGGCCTAAGAGCGCCGGCCACGGGCCACGTCGTTTGAGGCGCGGCCCGGTAACCAACCATTGAACCAATCCACCCCCATCGTTGATATCCGCAATCTCGATTATTCGGTGAACGGCCGACCCGTGTTTGCGGGTCTCGATATCCAGATTCCGCGCGGCAAAATCACCGCGGTCATGGGACCCAGCGGCACCGGCAAAACCACGCTGTTGCGGCTGATCACCGGACAGGTGCCGGCCGATGGCGGCGACATCCAAGTGGCGGGCGCTAATATGCGGGCCATTTCGCGCAGCAATTTGTACGTGCTGCGCCGGCGTATGGGGATGCTGTTCCAGAACGGCGCGTTGTTGACGGACTTGAGCGTGTTCGAAAACGTCGCCTTCCCGCTGCGCGAGCACACCGATCTGACGGAGCGGCTAATCCGGCAATTGGTTCTCACAAAATTACAGGCAGTGGGGCTGCGCGGCGCGGCGGAATTGATGCCGGCGGAACTCTCCGGCGGGATGAGTCGGCGTGTGGCGCTGGCGCGCGCGATCGTCATGGACCCGGAGCTGCTGATCTACGATGAGCCGTTCGTCGGATTGGATCCGATTTCTCTGGGAGTCATTTTACGGCTGATTCGCCGCCTAAATGACACGCTGGGTATCACCAGCATCGTCGTGTCGCACGATGTGTCGGAGATTTCCAAGATCGCGGATCAGGTGTTCCTGCTGTCGGGCGGCAAGGTGGTCGCGGGCGGCACGGCACAGGAACTCCAGACCAACCCGACCGAGATCGTCAAGCAGTTCATCGGCGGTCTGGCGGATGGTCCGGTGCCATTCCACTTTCCGGCGCCGGATTATTTCGACGAGCTCCTGTCCCGCAAAGAGGTTCTCTGAGCATGTTCAAAGAACTCTGGGAGAGCTTTACCGACGCCCTGGAAGGATTGGGCTCGGTCGTTCATTTCCTGTTTCGTCTGTTGGTTCATTCGCCGCCTGCACTGCTGCGATTCAGCTTGATCTCGCAACAGATTTTCAACTCCGGCGCATTTTCGCTGGTCATCATCATGCTCTCCGGCCTGTTTGTCGGCATGGTGCTGGGCTTGCAAGGCTTCCAGCTGTTGCAGCGCTTCGGTTCGGAAGAAGCGCTGGGCACCGCCGCGACCATCGGCTTGGTGAAGGAACTCGGACCTGTGGTGACTGCGCTGCTGTTCGCCGGCCGCGCGGGCACGGCGTTGGCCTCCGAGTTGGGATTGATGCGGGCGACAGACCAGATCTCGGCCATGGAGATGATGGCGGTCGATCCCATACAGCGTGTGGTGGTGCCGCGATTCTTGGGCGGGGTCATATCCATGCCGTTGCTCGCGGCAATATTTAGCGTAATCGGCATCTATGGCGCGCAGCTGGTCGGCGTACAGATCATGGGAGTGGACTCGGGCAGCTTTTGGTCGCAAATGCGCTCCGCCGTCGGCCTCTCGGATATCACCGAGGGCATCGTCAAGAGCATTGCCTTCGGCATTGCCTGCAGCCTCATCGCCGTATATCAAGGTTATTATGCGACGCCCACTGCGGAGGGCGTCGGTAGAGCCACCACGCGCACGGTCGTCACCTCTGCCGTGGTGATTTTGTTCTTGGACTATTTGATTACCGCGGCGTTTTTGTAGGGAGTGTTCTGATGCGCAAGTCACGCACGTTGAATCTAGGCACCGGCTCGTTTGTACTGCTGGGCTTCGCGGCGCTGTTTTTTCTCACCACCCAGACCACCAGCCGCGGATTGTCTTGGTTTGGTCCGCCGCATTACGAGATTACGGCCAAGTTCGACAACATCGGGGATCTCAAAGTGGGTGCGCCGGTATCCATGTCCGGTGTTGAAGTTGGACGCGTGGACAAGATCGAGTTCGATTCCAACGAGTACAAGGCGGTCGTACAGCTGCGTTTGAACGAGCGCTACAACAAAATTCCGACCGACAGTGATGCGAGCATTTATACGCAGGGTCTGTTGGGCGGCAAATTCATCGGAATCACCGCCGGCGGCGCCGATACGTATCTCAAGGACAAGGGTCAAATAGATTTTACGCAATCTGCGTTCGTGTTGGAGAATCTGATCGGCCAGGTCCTGGCGAATTTCACCAAGTCCAAGGCGGATGATCAGGATTCCGCCGCGGCCGCGGGCGCCAAAGCGAACACGGATGCGAAACCGAATGCGGATACGAAATCGAAGGAGAAAACGAAATGAGCAGATTTACGATCGGCGCCTTGCTGATATCGATGCTGGCAATCGGTGCGCACGCCGCGGATGCGCCCGCTCCCGTTCCAGATGCGAAGGACCTGACCCCGCAGCAGCTGGTTGAGAATTCCGCTAAGCGCATGCTGCAGGAATTGGATGCGAACCGGGCCACCTACCGGGCCGATCCGGCGAAGCTGGATGCGCTGGTAGGCAATGTACTGCTGCCGAATTTCGACACTGAATACTCGGCCCGGCTGGTTTTGGGGCAAAGCTGGCGCACGGCAACGCCGGAACAACGCAAGCGATTTGTGGATGCCTTTTATCACTCGCTGCTGCGAAATTATGGTGCTGCACTGATCGACTTTACGGGCGATCGATTCGTCGTTCTACCGTACAAGGGCGACCCGAGCGACACCACCGCGACGGTGCGCACCGAAGTGAAGAAATCGACGGGCGATAAAGTCCCGGTGAACTTCAGCCTGCGCAAAACCCCCGAGGGCTGGAAGGCCTGGGATGTGGTGATCGAAGGCATCTCCTACGTCAAGAGCTTTCGCACCGATTTCGCCTCTGAGATCCAGCAAAAGGGGCTGGATGATGTCATCACGCGGTTGGAGAAAGAAGGTCGCGTGGGTCCAGCCAGTGCGGCGGTCCCCCATTGAACAATAGCGGAGTGCTCACCGCCGATTTCGTGCCGGAAGGCGGCGAGCGCGCACGCGTGAATGGCGTGATGCACTTCACCACCGTCACGGCGCTGCTGCGCTCCGGCAGCGAAGCCATCGCCAACGGGCATACCTCCGTCATCGATCTGGCCGGGGTCAAGGACAGCGACAGTTCCGGCCTCGCGCTGCTGATTGAATGGCTGAGCATCGCGAGAGCCGAACAAAAGAATCTGCGCTATGAAAACATTCCGGTCCAACTGCATCAACTTGCGCGCTTGAGCGATGTGGAAGAATTGTTGACAGCGGGATAGGATAGCTCCGGCCCGGATACGAAAGCCCGCAGAGGTGGTCCAGGGATGGCAAGAACAATAAGTAAACCGTCATCGTTGGGTGCGCTCTTTGCCGCCATCACGGCCTGCACGGCGGCCGCTGCCTGCCTGGTTGGATCGCGCACCGCTGTCGCCGCGAACGCCGTTCCCCTCGAGGCGTTCGGCCGGCTCCCGAGCCTGGAAGATGTGGCCATTTCTCCCGACGGCACCAAGCTTGCGTTTGTCAGGACGAACGGCGAGAGCCGGAATCTCGTCGTGATTCCGCTGGGCAAGCGCGAGATCATCGGCGAGGTCCGCATCGGCGACACCAAATTGCGAGACATCGACTGGGTCGACGATGAGAATATTCTCGCCACGGTTTCCAGCACCGGTCCGCCGCCTTTCGGTTTTAGTGGCGCCACCCGCGAGTGGTATCAGCTCGTGAACTTCAATATCAGCAAGCAGAAGATCAATCAGCTGTTGTTTGAAGTGGACCATGTGGATACTTTCAACGTGGTCACCGGCGGCTGGTCGATGCGCGAGGTGTCGGGTCATTCGATGCTGTACACGCGCGGCATCTGTGTGCGTGACACGACGGTTCCCTGTTTATTTTCTGTTGCTTATCCAGAGCGCCGCACGCGATTGGTCGATGAGGGCTCCGAGCCTGACACCGAGTGGCTGGTGGGCGAAGCGGGAAACATTGCGGCACAGTTCAGCTACCACGATGACAAAAAACTTTGGGAGATCAAAGCCCGCAAGAACGGTCATTGGTCCACTGTTGCCTCCGGAGCCGCGGCAATCGACACGCCCGATATCATGGGATTCAGCGCCGACGGCAGCGCCATCATTGTGCGATTCGTGATCAACGGCGATCCGCAATGGAAACCGCTCAATCTGTCGGACAACACCTGGGGGCCTCCGCTCGCGAATGGCGCCTCGTTCTCGAGGACCATCGAGGATCGCAAGACCGGCCGAATCATCGGCGGCATTCGCGAGATTGGCAGCAGCGAATTCGTGTTTTTCGACAATGAGCTGCAGGCACATTGGAATGCGGTGCTGCGCGCATTTCCGGACGAACGCGTGGAACTCGAGTCTCACTCGGACGATTTCTCGAGACTCGTGTTGAAGGTATTCGGCCGCAAGGAGGGTTACGTCTACGCACTTTACGAGTGGTATGGCCATCGCGCGACGATACTGGGCCGAGTCTATGAAGGGGTCATTGCGCCGGCGGACATGAAGGCGATCGGCTATCCGGCCGCGGACGGGCTCACGATTCCCGCATTTTTAACTCTACCGGAAGGAGCGGGAAAGGATCTGCCGCTGATCGTACTACCGCACGGCGGGCCTGCCTCCGCGGACGCGCTGGACTTCGACTGGTGGTCACAGGCGCTGGCCGCGCAAGGCTACGCGGTCCTGCAGCCCAATTTCCGGGGCTCGATTCTCGATTCAAGATTCCTGGAGGCGGGCTTTGGCGAGTGGGGCCGCAAGATGCAAACCGACCTGTCCGACGGCGTGCGCTACCTTGCGCGCCAAGGCATCGTCGACCCCAAGCGAGTCTGCATCGTTGGGGCCAGCTATGGCGGCTATGCGGCCCTTGCGGGCGTCGCCATCGAGTCGGGCGTGTATCGTTGCGCCGTGTCGGTGGCGGGCATCTCGGACTTGCGCCGGTTTCGCAAATGGACCGGGGTCAACCAAGTGGGCATTAATCAGCGCTATTGGGACCGGTTTATCGGCACGGCCGACCAGAAAGACCCGGCCCTGATCGCGATCTCACCCATAGAGCATGTCGCCGCCGTGACCGTTCCGATACTGCTGATTCACGGCCGCGACGATACCGTGGTCCCTTACGAACAAAGCGATGTCATGCTGAGCGCGCTCAAGCGCGCCGGAAAGCCGGTGACCTTGGTGACGATGAAGCACGAAGATCATTGGCTGTCGCGCAGTGAAACACGCTTGCAGATGCTGCAAGCCACCGTGGACTTTCTCAAGGCGAATAATCCGCCGAATTAGCTGCCGAGCCAACCCGGCGGGTTGTGTGCCTTTCGCCGATTACGGCGGCGGTGTTTGAGGCGGCGGTGTTTGCGGCGGCGGCGTTGCCGTGGGCGGCGGCGTTTTCGGCGGCGCTG
>DATNKC010000268.1:0-6745 GCA_035603615.1 Steroidobacteraceae bacterium
GCCTACGTCAAGGCGCTGGGATTGGAAATGGACGGCAGCAAGTTCGGCATGGGAATGCGCGGCCAGCGCTTCGCCGTTATCGTCAAAAATGGCGTCGCGACTCACGTTAATGTCGAGGCGCCGGGGGAATTCAAGGTCTCCACGGCCGATTACGTCCTGAAGCAGCTCTAGCCGGTCAATATCACCACGCCGGAACCCCCGTCAGCGGGCCACACGCAACTCGTCCTCGAGCACTGCGAGATTGAACGTCCTGCATGCAACGGCCGCGCCGCCGTTCAAACTCACAGTGTCGAGGCCCCGCTTTCAGCTGGTTCCCAGCAGCTTCTCGAACTCAGGTACGGCTTGAAATAGATCCGCGACCAATCCGATGTCCGCCACCTCGAAGATGGGCGCTTCGCCATCCTTGTTGATCGCCACGATGGTGCGCGCGTCCTTGATTCCGGTCAGATGCTGAATCGCGCCGGAGATTCCGATCGCTATGTACATCTCCGGAGCAATGATCTTGCCGGTCTGGCCGACCTGCATTTCGTTCGGCGCGTACCCTGCATCGACCGCAGCGCGCGATGCGCCCACGGCAGCGCCGAGTTTGTCGGCCAAACTGAACAACAACTTGAAATTCTCCGCGCTGCCGAGCGCTCGGCCGCCCGATACCACCCGCGCCGCGGTCTGCAGGTCCGGCCGGTCGGTCGAGCCCGATTTGGCCCCGACATAGCGTGTGTGCGAGGGCAACGACACGTTCAGAGTCTTTGACTCCACGGCGGCGCTGCCGCCGGACGGTGCGGCTTGAAACGAGGCGACGCGCACCGTGGCAATGAGCTTGCGCGCAGGGTCCGCTTCCACCGTCACGATCGCATTCCCGGCATAGACAGGGCGACGAAAACGATAGGCGCTTTCGACTGCCATCAAGTCGCTGACCTGCGGAACCCCGAGCAGCGCGGCCAGCCGCGGCATCAAATCCTTGCCGAAACTGGTGGAGGGGCCAAATATGTGCGAGTAGTCGGCGGCCAGCGCCGCGAGTTGCGGCGCGAACAGCGCGGCGAGGGGATGCAGATTCTCGGGCCGGTCCACGCGCAGCACCGCTTTGACACCGGCCAGCGCGGCGGCCTGGGCGGCGACGGCGGCGGTGTCGGCGCCCAACAGGACGATGCTGATGTCGGCGTCCGCGATCCCCTTGGCGCAGGTCACGCATTTCGCGGTGGCGGGATTCAAGGCTTTTCCGTCGTGTTCACCGACGATGAGTATCTTGTGCATTAGATCAAACCCTTTTTCTTGAGAGCATCGATGAGTTCGGGGACATCCTTGACCATGACGCCTTTTTGACGCTGTGCCGGCGGCTCGGTTTTTATGCTCTTGAGCAATATTGCCGCGCTGACTCCGAGGGCATCGAGCGAGGTGACATCCAGCGGTTTTTTCTTGGCTTTCATGATGTCCGGCAGTTTTACATAGCGCGGCTCGTTCAGGCGCAGGTCCACCGTGATCACCGCGGGCAAGTCGACCTCGATGGTCTCCAATCCCGCATCGACCTCGCGCGTGACCGTGGCTTTGGCTGCTGCGATTTCGATCTTCGACGCATACGTTGCTTGGGGCCGCTCCCAAATCGCCGCCAGCATCTGACCGGTCTGGTTGGCGTCATCATCGATCGCCTGCTTGCCAAGCAAGATCAAATCCGGATTTTCTTTTTTTGCCAGAGCCAGAAACACGCTTGCGGCGGTCAAGGGCTCCACGGCAACATCCGATTGAACCAGAATCGCGCGGTCGGCACCCATGGCCAGTGCAGTGCGCAGCTGTTGCTGCGCGTCGGCGACGCCGATGCTGACGGCCACGACTTCGATGTTTGCGCCGCGCTCCTTGATACGCAGCGCCTCCTCGAGCGCAATCTCGTCAAACGGATTGATGCTCATTTTGACCCCGTCGAGCATGACGCCGCTGCCATCCGGCTTGACGCGAATCCGTACGTTGTAGTCAACGACGCGTTTGATACACACCATGATCTTCTGCACGAAAGCTCCTTAAACCGTGGCTCGGGGCACCGTCTGTGCGTCGGCCTTAGCTTGTTGTTCCGAAAATACCGTGCTGATTTTAGCCGCGCACTGGCGCAACTTCGGCAAAAATCGTTCGATTCCAGCCCTCAAGGACAATGCGGGCGCAATGAAACGCACCGTCAAGACGGCCAAGGTGCGGTCATTCAGAGGCACGGGCGCGCCAATGGAGTATTCATCGACGAGGCGCCGGGTGTGCGTCGCCGTCGCATGGCCTTGCGATTTGATTTCGGCCAGCGCGCGCAGCAACTCGGCGCGATCGCGCGCCGGCTTGTCTTCTTCCTTGTTGGAGCGCGCCAGTATCTCGATGAGCGCGTCGCGCTGCGCGGCAGGGCAGTTCGCCAGATATGCGCGGCCGGTCGCGGTGTTCAGAAGCGGCAATTGGAAGCCGGCCGAATAACGCTCGATCGCCAGCGGCGTGCTGTGATCGGTGGCCTCGCGCAGCGTCATTTTCGTGCCACACAGGGTTGCGATGCTGATGGGCCAGACGATTTCCGCGGACAGGCTATGAATCAGGGGCTTGGCGATTTGATTGACCCATGCCTCATCATCAAATCCGTCGCTCAAGCCGCGCACGAGAATCGTCAACCGATAGCGCTCGTCAGCGCTGTCTCGATAGGCGAAACCGGAATTGCACAACGTTTCCAAGATTCGATAGACGGTGGTGCGGGGCAGGCGGATGTCATGAGCCACTTCCGAAACCGTTGCACCGTCTCGCAAGTTAAGAACAGTAAGTGCATCAAGGCCGCGTATCAACGCGCGGATGGGTCGAGTGGAATCCATGAAGCCTCGAGAATGGGTGAACTCAGTAGTCTAAGGAGCCATACTTCCCTTGTCCACCTCGCGGTCAGTCAGTAGACTGGAGCGCAGATGACGCGCTATTTCTTCACGCGGCTTGCAGGCGCTGTTCCCACGCTGTTCATTATCATCACGATTACTTTTTTTCTAATGCGCGCAGCTCCCGGCGGCCCGTTCGATCAAGAACAGGCGCTGGCGCCGGAAATCAAGGCGAATCTGCAGCGTGCGTACGGCTTGGATCAACCGGTGTGGACTCAGTACGGACGCTATCTGAAGTCGCTCCTGCATGGGGATTTTGGACCCTCGTTCAAGTATAAAGATTTTACGGTCACCGAACTGATCGGCCAGGGTTTTCCCGTCACATTGCAACTCGGCGTCATGGCAATCGCGCTGGCCTTGTTGTTGGGCGTTCCCTTAGGAACGTTTGCCGCGCTCCATCACAACTCGGCCGCCGATACCGCCACGATGTCTCTCGTCGTGACGGGTATCGCCATTCCCTCATTTGTAGTTCTACCCTTCCTCGGTTTGCTATTCGGCGTGTATCTTCATTGGTTGCCGGTCGCGGGCTGGGAGAGCGGCTCGCTGCGCCATCTTGCGCTCCCCGTTATCGCCTTGGCGTTGCCGCCCTTGGCCTATATCGCGCGCCTGACACGCGGCAGCATGCTGGAAATTCTGCGCAGCCATTACATTCGAACCGCTTTCGCCAAGGGACTACCTGTTCACAGCGTGATTATTCGCCATGCGCTGAAGCCCGCGCTCGCTCCCGTCGCGAGTTACCTCGTTCCCGCCGTAGCGTCGATTCTGACTGGATCTTTGGTGGTCGAGTCCATCGCGGGGCTGCCCGGCATAGGACGATATCTGGTGCAAGGGGCGATCAACCGCGACTACACGCTCGTGCTCGGCATGGTGATCATTTACTCGGCGTTACTCATCGTCATGGGACTGCTTGTCGATCTTCTCTACGCCTGGCTCGACCCACGCGTGAGGTTATAGCGAAATGAGCGTATTGCTCGACGACGCGATTCGACGCCTACGAGCCAGTCCCGCTGCCATATTTGCATTGTTCATCATCGTCGCCGTCGTGATGATCGCGTTGCTCGGTCCCTGGCTCAACCCCAACAATGCCCAGACGCTCGATTGGCTGCATGTGGCTGCCGCGCCCACATTGCAGAGCGCGCATTGGTTCGGCACCGACCGCTTGGGCCGGGATCTGTATGTCCGCACCCTCGCCGGCGCGCGGGTCAGCATCGCCATCGGATTGGTGGCGAGCACGATCAGCATCCTGGTCGGCGTCAGCTACGGCGCCATCGCCGGATACATCGGCGGCCGCACCGATCACTTGATGATGCGCATCATCGAAATCCTGAGCGGTCTGCCTTTGATCTTTTTCGTGATTTTTCTAACCGTTATTTTCGGCCGCAGCGAATCCTTGTTGTTCATCTCGATCGGCGCCGTGGGGTGGCTGACCATGGCGCGAATTGTGCGCGGTCAGACATTGAGTATTCGTCAGCAAGAATTCATCGCGGCGGCGGTGGCTGGAGGCGCCGGCACGGGCCGCATCATCGCAAAACATGTGATCCCCAACGTTATCGGGCCGGTGATCGTGTATGCCACGCTGACCGTGCCGCAGATTATTTTGTTTGAGAGCTTTTTGAGTTTCCTGGGGTTGGGTATTCAAGAACCCGGTGCGAGCCTAGGATCGCTGATCGCCGAGGGCGTGGGGGAAATGGAAGCTGCCCCCTGGATGCTATTGGTGCCTGGCGGCTTCCTGGCGGTATTGCTGCTTTGTCTGAACATCTTTGGCGATGGTCTGCGCGACGCGCTCGACGTCAAGGAAGCTTGAAGTGGTTGCGACTTTGAGCGTCGATAATCTGAATATCCGCTTTGCGCATCGGACCGGGATGCTCGAGGCGGTTGCCGGCGCGTCGCTGCGCATTGAGCCGCAGGAATGCGTCGGCATTGTCGGCGAATCCGGATCCGGAAAGACCCAGTTGTTCCTGGCCGCCATGGGGCTGCTCGCGGGCGTTGCCCAGGTCAGCGGCAGCATCCGCTTCGCGGGCAACGAGCTACTGGGTGCAAAGGCCGCGGCTCTGAATCGGGTCCGCGGCTCAAAGCTCACCATGGTTTTTCAAGATCCGATGACTTCGTTGACGCCGCATTTGAGGATTGGCACGCAACTGGCCGAGGTCCTGGTTTCTCACGCAGGGCAGTCGTGGAAAGAGGCGCGCAGCGCCGCAGAGCGCATGCTTGAGCACGTGCGAATCCCGGATCCAAAACGCCGGCTGCAGCAGTACCCGTATGAATTGTCGGGCGGAATGCGTCAGCGGGTCATGCTGGCGATGAGTTTGTTGTGCAAGCCTGACCTTTTGATCGCGGACGAGCCGACCACCGCGCTCGACGTGACCCTGCAGGCACAGATCGTGGAGCTGCTGCGCGCCGCACGCGGCGAAACCGGCATGGCCCTCGCGCTCATCAGTCACGATCTGGGCGTGATTGCGGGCCTCGCCGATCGGATTCTCGTGATGTATGCGGGCAGGATCGTCGAAAATGCGTCGGCCGCGGAACTGTTGCTTCGGCCGCGCCACCCTTATACCGCCGAGTTGCTGAAGTGCGTACCGAGCTTGTCCGGACCGCGTTTGGCGCGCATGCCGACTCTGGCGGGACAGCCGCCACAGCCCGGCGAAGCGCTTCAAGCCTGCCCCTTCGCGCCGCGCTGCTCGCGCGCCGCGGACCGTTGCCGCGTTGAACGCCCGGCACTGGCCGGCAGCTCGATGAGCCAAGTGGCTTGTCACTTTCCGCTGCCATGAACGCGCCACTGCTGCAGGTGCGGAATTTGCGTGTCGAATTCGGCCAGCAGCTGGCGGTACGGGATGTGAATTTCGACTTATTCGCCGGGGAGACCGTGGGCCTCGTCGGCGAATCGGGCGCCGGAAAATCAACGTTGGCGCGAGCCCTGTTACGCTTGTTGCAACCGGCGCAGGGCAGCGTGGAGCTGGCAGGCGTTGATTTGCTCAAGTGCCCGCCGGCGGTGATGCGAGCGCAGCGCCGCCACTTGCAAATCATCTTTCAAGATCCGCTTGCGAGTCTGAATCCGCGCATGACCGTTGGGGATGCGATTGCCGAACCGCTGCTGATATTCGAGCCCGAATTGACCGCGGCCGCGCGGCGGGGAAAAGTTGCGGCGATGCTGGAGCGCGTGAGCCTCACAGCCGACATGGCGAGCCGCTACCCGCATGAATTCAGCGGCGGTCAGTGCCAGCGAATCGGCATCGCCCGCGCCGCGGTGCTGCGCCCGAATCTCTTGGTTTGCGATGAGGCAGTCAGTTCTCTGGATGTGTCCATCCAAGGGCAGATCATCAATCTGCTGCTGGATTTGCAGCAGGAGATGGGCATGGCAATACTGTTCATCAGCCACAACCTGGCGGTGGTCAGGCACCTCAGCCATCGCGTGCTGGTCATGTACTTGGGAAAGTTGGTCGAAGTCGCCTCATCCGAGGCGCTGTTCGCCGCGCCGGTGCATCCGTATACGCGCGCCTTGCTGGCCGCCGTGCCGCGGATCCCCCCGGTTGAAGGCGCGCCCGCGCCAATTGCGGAAGCCTCCCTGTCAGCGGATTCCATCAGTCACGGATGCGCTTTTCGCGACCGCTGTCCCTATGCGTTGCCGCTGTGCGCGTCCACCGATCCGCCCCTCTCCGAAGTTGCCGCCGGGCACTGGGTGGCCTGTCATCGTTCGCACGAGACGCTGAATCCGCTATCCTAGGGCGGATGACTCAAAGAAAGCCTGTGCGGCCGAGTGATGGACTCGCTAATGTGCGCTACGAGATTCGCGGCAAGCTGGCGCGGCGCGCCTTGGCGCTCGAGCGCATGGGCTACGACATCGTATCGTTGAACATCGGCAATCCGTTCGC
>DATNKC010000269.1:0-14607 GCA_035603615.1 Steroidobacteraceae bacterium
AGGGTCTCCACAGCGATCTTCGCGGGCGGGATCCCAAGCGCCGTCGCGGCGGCATTCTGCACCACCGTCTGGGCCTGAAATGATCCCCAGAGCTGAGCGCGATCGTCCTGAACCAAAGCAGTCGCCGACAGCGGCTCCATCGTCGCGTGGTGCACGTGCTCGCTGAGATAGGTCGTCTCAATGACCCGGGCGGCACCGTTCAGGGCCATCTCGACATCCCCCCGTTGCGCCACGATTTTGGTTTCGCCGTCCGTGCGCGCGGCGATCGCCGCATAGGTGTCGAGCATGCGCGCACTGTCGTAGGCGCGAGCCGGGGATCGGCTCGACCACGTGATCTGCAGTGCATCGCGTGCGCGCCAGGCGGTCCAGGTAGACGTTGCGATCACGCCGACGCCATAGGACAGGGGGACGATCGCGACGACGCCGCGCATCGCCCGCGCTGTTGCATCATCGACATGCAGCGGCACTTCGCCCTGCACGGGCGAGCGGGCAACCGCACCAAACAAGAGCCCTTCGGCCTGGAAGTCGATACCGAACCCCGCTTCCCCCCGAACTTTGCCCGGCACGTCGATACGCGGCATGTCCTTGCCGATGTAACGCCAGTCCGCCGGTGGCTTCAGATCCGCAACCGAAACGGTCGGCAGCGGGTCCGGCAGCACAGCGGCGGCGGCCACTTCGCCAAATGAAAGGCGCCGGCCCGTCGGACGGTGAACAAGGACATGGAGTCCGACGCTTACTTCTCGGGGAGCGACGCCCAACAGCCGGGCCGCGCATTCGATCAGAATTGCTCGCGCCTGATTTCCGGCTAGGCGCATGATCTGGCCATAGGCCCGAGTGGTCATGCTGGCACCCGTCGCCTGAAGACCACCGAACGCCGGGTTGCCGTAAGCACTCGCGTCCGACGGAGCCTGGCGTACCCTTACCTTCTCCCAGTCGGCGTCCATCTCTTCGGCCAACATCAGGGGGATCGAGGTCATGACGCCCTGTCCCATCTCCGAGGCCGGCGAAATCAAGGTGACCACGTCGTCCGCGTCGATGGTGATCCAGGCGTTCGGCCGCAAGCGGTGAGAGCGGGATGAGGCCGCAAGCGATGCGGATCCTTGGCCGAAGGCGAGTGCAATCGCGAAGCCGCCTGATGCGATTAAGATACTGCGGCGCGTGAGCGGCTGGAGCGCGAGGACGTCGACAGGTCGAGCCGCCATGCTTAGCCCCCTCCGCGTTGCGCCGGCTTCAGGCGGTGTTTGGAGAGAGGAAGCGAGCGGATTCGCTGGCCTGTCGCAGCGAAGATCGCGTTGCAGAGCGCGGGCGCCAGAGGCGGGGTGCCCGGTTCACCGACGCCGCCCCACTCTTTGCTGTAGCGCTCGCCAGAGGAGATCAGCGTGACCGCAACCTGTGGCATCTGGTTCATGCGAAGCGCGGGATAGTCGGAGAAGTTGGATTGCTGAACGCGCCCGTCCTGCAAGGTAATTTCGCCGTGAAGCGCTGCCGACAGTGCGTAGACCACACCGCCTTGCATCTGCGCTTCGACGATACTGGGGTTGACGACGTGGACGGGGTCGATGGCGCAGCAAACCCGGTGGACGGTCAGCTCGCCCCTGTCGCTGACGGAAATGTCCACTACTTGAGCTGATATGGAGTTGTAGCACTGAACGACTGCCATGCCCTGGAACACGCCGTCGCGATGGCGGCCCCACTGGGCCAGAGCAGCGACCGCATCGATGACGGCCAGCGAGCGCGGACTGGCGGCATACAGTTTCCGGCGGAAGCGGTAAGGGTCTTCGCGACGGGCATGAGCCATCTCGTCGACGAAGCTCTCGCGAAAGAAACCGTTCTGGCTATGGTTGACGCCGCGCCAGAAGCCGACCGGCACTGGCGTATTGCGCATGACGTAGCCGACCTCGAAGTTCGGGACGCGATAAACGAGGTCGTCCGGGTTGAACGCGCCCATCATCTCGAGGTCTTGGCCGTTCTTCAGACGCTCCGGCTGGAGCTGCACTAGGTTCGAGGATCCGGCCAACCGCACCTTCCAGGCGACGAGCTCGCCAGTGTGGTCGAACGCGGCCCATTGACGAGCCACCACCATCGGCCGGTAGAAATCGTGCTGGACGTCTTCCTCCCGCGTCCAGACCATCTTGATCGGCACGCCAGCCGATTGCGCGATCAGGGCTGCGATCATCGCCCAGTCTTGGGCCTGGCCGCGCCGTCCGAATCCTCCGCCCAAGTGATGTTTGTGGACCGTGACGGCCGAAGGCGGGAACGCGAGTATCCTCGCCACCTCCGAGAGGGTGTGTTCGCCATTCTGGGTCGGGGCCCAGATCTCGGCGCGCCCATCGGCGACATGGGCGACGCAAGTCTGCGGTTCCATGGTGGTGTGCGCCAGGTAGGGGACGTCGTAGTCCGCCTTTAGGATCGGACCGAACGACGCTAGCGCTCGGTCCACATCGCCGATGGCTTGTCCGATCGCCACGTCGTTGGCGTCGAGCGCGCTCACGAACCCGGATCGCAGCGCCTCCGTCGAAAGGCCCTTGGCCCGCTCCATGTCCCATTCGATCGCGACCGCATCCATCGCCTTGCGGGCTTGCCACCAGTTTTCCGCCAGCACGGCGACGCCCATGTCGCGCACGGCGACGACCCGGCGCACGCCCGTCATCCGCAGCGCTTGATCGGCATCGAAGCTCTTGAGCCGTCCGCCGTGAGCGGGACACGCCGAGTAGCTTGCGAACAGCATGCCCGGCAGCGTGACGTCGCCAGCGAAGATTGGTGTACCCAGCACCTTGTCCGGCGTGTCGAGCCTTGGCGCGGGCGTGCCGATCAGCCGCCATTGGGAGGGAGACTTGAGCTCCACGTCGACCGGAATGGGTCGGCGCGCCGCGCCCCCCGCGAGTTCGCCATACCGTAACGACCTACTGGTGGCGGGGTGGTCAACCCGACTGGCGGCGGCGTGGCAAGTATCGACCGGCACGCGCCATCGCGAGGCTGCTTCAGCGATGAGCATCGTCCGCGCTTGGGCACCGGCCTTGCGCAGATAACGCTGGGAGGCGCGGATGGCGAGGCTGCCCGCTGTGACCATGTCGCCCCAAGGCCGGCCTCGCACGACGTTCTCGTGGGTATCGACATATTCGGCACGGACGCGCGACCAGTCGCACTCCATATCCTCGGCGACCAGCATCGCCAGAGCGGTGAAACTGCCCTGGCCCATTTCGGACCGCGCAATCCGGATGATCGTCGTATCGTCAGGTTCGATCACAACCCAGATCGTGACCTCGGCGGCAGCATCCACACCGGTGCGCCGCCCAGTAACCAGGGAGGCAGCGAGTAACGGCGCGCCAATCACCAAGCCGCCAATCGCCGCGCTAATCCCGAAGGCGAAGGCGCGGCGGTTGAGCGAGGGGCCTGAGGCAGCACGGCCGACCATCACTCGCTTCGATTTTCGCCGAACGCCGCCAGCTTGATCGCGGCACGGATTCGAAGGTAGGTGCCGCAGCGACATAGATTCCCCGACATCGCCGCATCGATGTCGGCGTCGGTCGGTTTCGGCGTTCGCGCCAGTAAATCGGCTGCCTGCATGATTTGGCCAGACTGGCAGTAGCCGCATTGCGGCACTTCGAGCTTGATCCATGCCTGCTGCAGCGGGTGCAACCCATTCGCGCTGAGATGCTCTATCGTTGTCACGCGGCGTTGGCCGATGTCGCTGACCGCAATGCTGCACGACCGAATCGCCCGGCCATCCGCATGCACCGTGCAGCAGCCGCAAAGTCCGACGCCGCATCCGAAGCGCGTGCCCCGCAAACCGAGTTCGTCGCGCAAGACCCAAAGCAGCGGCGTGTCGGAGGCGCTCTCGATCTTGCGGAGGGTGCCGTTGACCGTAATTTCAATCATCACTTGACCCCAGGCGGTTTGCCATTGAAGCATCGGGAGATCCGGGTGTGGCCGGCGCTCCACGCCGCGGTAAAAGTAGAAGCGCCACCAGACCCAAGACCGCGACAGCGGCGCTTGTGGGCGCGAGGAAGGCAAGGGACAGGCTCGATATGATCAGTCCACCTGCCGCCGCTCCGATGGACGCTCCCAGATACAGCGCAGAATTGTTCAGGGCGAGTATCAAATTCGACCGCTCGGGATTTACCGCAATGGCCCGCTGCTGCTGGAGCGTGAAGAGCGCCGCCATGCAAACGCCCCAACCGGTCATCGTGACCGCCGCCGCAGCTATCGACGAACTGGCTGGCTGAATGGCGGCGAGGTCACAGATCAACATCCCGAGGCAGAAAATCGTGGGCCGTCGAGGGCCGTACCGATCGGACAAACTGCCACCGATGAAATTGCCAGCCATACAACCCAACCCGAAGAGCAGCAGCAAGCAAGAAACGGCTGTCGCGGACCCCAGCCGCTCTAGAATCGCGGCGATGAACGTATACAGCCCAAAATTGGCGATGGACCAAATAAGAAATGGCGTCAGAACGATGAGGGTTTCTGGCCGGCCCAAAATCCGCATTTGTTCAGAGAGCCTGGGTGCACTCTTGGTGGAGTCAGGCTCCGGAACTCCGGCGCCCAACATGCCAAGCGCTGCGACAGCGCCGAGGATCGCAACAAAGATCAGCGCGCCCCGCCAGCCGGCGTACTTGCTGATGATGACCCCGAGGGGGACGCCTAAGACCATGGCGCTCGTAAATCCGGCACCGACGATCGCCAACATTTGGCCGCGATTGTCAGATCCACCAAGTGTTGAGGCGAGAGCATAACAGGCCGGGGCGACAAGCCCGGCCGCGAGCGCGGCCATAACCCGCGTCGCCAGAAGGCAAGCCAATGTGGGTGACAGGGCCGACATCAAATTAGCGGCCGAGAATACCGCCAGGCCTCCGATGAGGACGGTCGGACGGCGCAAGTGCGCGGTTAACGCCGAAACAACGGGCGAGCCTATTGCATAAGATAGAGAAAATACCGACACGACCAGGCCTGTCCGCCCAACGCTGACGGAGAGATCATGCGCGATCCTCGGTAGAATGCCGCCGATGATGAACGCGTCGGTGCCGATTGCGAATGTCCCGAGAGCGAGAATGAGTACACGTAGATCAATCGTGCTCCAGAGCGAAGCGCGGGTCGAAGAACTGCGGCTTCGGTACGTCACGTCCACAATGAGCTTACGTCCGTTGAGCCCGTATTCAAGAGGCGCGGGAACAACCGCAAGGCGTTCCTCCACCACATCCCTGCGCGCGCCGCCTCGTCAAGAAGCGGGCTTTCTTGCAGGGCATGAGCCAACGACACGCAGGCAGAGGCCGGTGTGAAGGGATAGTCGCTACCATAATGAAGATGTCCTGCATCAGCGACCTGCAGCAGCGCGCCTAATTGCTGCGGCACCGGCGCTCCCGCCAGATCGAAATGCAATTTTCGCATCGCTTGTCGAAGTGAGGGCGGAGCATCGCCGGCGCGGGTCGAGAGGAGCGGTAGCAGCAGCTCAACCCGCTCCATCAGTACCGAAAGTGCCGCGCCGGCATGCGGCACGATCACCCGCAGCTGCGGGAAGCGTTCAAGAACGCCGGAGAGAATCATGTCCGACACGGATCGTGTCGAATCAAACATGAATTCCAGCATGGGTTGCGGATAGCGCGCCTCCAGTCGCTCGCAGCAGCGCCCGGACGGTGTGGTGGGATGTACGAGGATCACAGCGTGGCGCTGATCAAGCTCTGCATACAGAGGATCGAGCTTCGGATCGCCCAGGTAAATGCCGTTCGCGTTGGTTTCGAGAACGACGCCGTCCGCGCCGAGAACATCTAACGCATAAATCGCTTCGGCGACTGCGTCCTCCACGTTGGGCAATGGGAGCGATGCAAGGTGACCGAATCGGTCCGGGTACGTGTGACGTAGCCGCTGTGCTTCCTCGTTGACTCGCCGCGCCAGGTGGCTCGCTTGTTTGTCATCACCCAGGTGCACCCCGGGCGAAGATATCGAGAGCATCGCTGTGCCGACCTGCAGCTTGTCCATGGTCTTGAGCGCGGTTTCCGCATCCCAAACTGGGAGCTCCCGAATCCCGTCCGGCGCCCCCAGGCCGGCGTCGATCAACGCCTCCCGATAAAAATCTGGGATGTAATGCGCATGCACGTCGATGCGATCGCCCAGTCGGGGCCCGTAACCATCCGGTTGCGCTTGCTTCACCGTTTCACTCGTCCCGGTCCTAAGAGGGAGTCCTAGATTAGCCCTGGGCGTCCGCCCGCTCTTGGAATGGCCGCTGTCTCTTGTACGCGAATGCAGTTGCCATCTCACCAGGGCCGGCGATCGGACGCGGCCAGCCCTCGCCGCGGGCGGGATTCGAGCATCCAAGACGATCGAGCTACGGACCACCATCCCCCCGGTACACGGATTCAGAACCAAAATGCAACTTCGAGAGAACCACCGTCCGCGTAAGGTCCGGTCGCAGGTTCTCCCCGGGCCCCTAGCTAAAGAAAAGGAAGTCATCGGATGCTGATGGACGAGGTCTTCTACCGCGCCCAGGTGATGGCGACAGCAGGTCGCGATATCCGAACGGTGTCCTCCGATGGTGCGCTCGACTTGAAAGTGAAGAGACCACGCAAGCTGGGTGGCACGAATGCGCGCGGGACCAACCCGGAGCAGCTGTTTGCAGCCGCCTATGCGGCCAGCTTTCTCGGAATCATGATGCTCGTTGCCGTTCGCGAAGGCATTGAGTTCCCGAGGAGCGCGGAGGTCGAGGCCGGCGTCGGTGTCGGGCCGGGGCAACAGGCTTTCGGGATTGAAGTCGAGCTGCGGATTCGCCTCCCAAGGCTTCCCCGGGCCGAGGCCGATTCGCTCGTCGAGAAGTCACACGCGCTGTGCCCGTACTCCAACGCTACGCGTGGCAATGTCTCCGTGCGACTGGTGTTTGCTTAAGCCAATCGTGCTGCCGTTTCCAGAACATTAGACATGAGAGTAACCGTTGAGTCCCTGGGTGCGAACCACACGCGCTGCTGCGGTTGCTCCCCTCCATTCAATCGAAGGACGTATATCGCATGAACCCTCCAAGCCCATCGAATGCACCCAACCATGATGTTCCCGCCACCGTTCCGAGCCTCATCGATGCCGCCTTGGCGGCGTTCGACGCGGATCGGGATGCCTCGCGCCGCTATCTCTTGTGTGCGTCTGTGATGCTGGGACTCAAACGAGCGGCGTTTCGCGCCGAATCCACGCGATCGGACCGCGGCGGATTGTTAGCGTGGCAACTGAAACGCGTGGTCGACTACATTGAGGCGCACTTAGCCGACAGAATCGCTGCGGTGGACCTCGCGGCTCTCATCAATGTGAGCACGGGGCAACTATTTCGGGCGTTCAAGATCAGCGTCGGAGTGACTCCGTTTCGCTATATCGGCCGGAGGCGCCTCGAACTTGCCTGCACGATGATCAGAACAACGCGGGAGCCGCTCTCCCAAATTGCGCTCGCTTGCGGCATCTGTGACCAAGCGTATCTCTGCAAACTATTCCGCCGCATGATCGGCACCAGCCCAAGAGACTGGCGTCGCCAACAGCTCATGGATCGGATGGACGAGGAGCAGCCATCTTGTCGACGGCCGACCGCTCCCATTGACGATGGCGCGCGACTCGGCTGTATTGAGGCTATAAAGGATGGCTGTACGGCAGGCCACATTGGACTTGTGCAAAGTTGACTATGACGAGGGTAAGCCCCTCACGCGGTAAATGAAAGCAGCGGCACCTTGTCCGTTTTTCGCGTTGTGGATTCACCACTGATTCTCACCCACCAGATAGCTACCGGGAGTGCTGAGCCAATTGCGGTAACTCAAAACGATTGTTGACGCTTCCGCTTCGCATTGACGGGGTGCGGCCGAATAACGCATAGACGTTATTTGAAGAACCACCGAAGTCGAATATCGTGTAACCCGAACGACCGCATGGTTTGCCGTGCGTTTCGATTCGCAAACGTTCGATGTCTTCGATGCCTTCGAAACCGATGAGGGTAGAGAGGCGCACCTCAAAGGGCCTATCGCGGCCGGCTTGATGCAGCGCCGGACCGAGTTATTGGCCCGGGCTCCCGAAATTCGTCGCGCCGACGTTTCGGCCGATAAATTAGTCGCCGCGAAAAGAACCGGCGAGCAAGCAGATCGGCACTCACACTAAGGGCGAGTCGGGCCGGCCACAGCCGTTGCATCGCAGCTATGATGGCGAGCTATGTTTTTCAAGGTTGGCGAGATTGCAGATTTATGAAACGCAGATTTGGAGGCGAGAAATCATTGGGAATCGCGACAAGCAGCACGATTGGGTCAGCACCTCCGTTACTGCTTTGGCCGTCATATCGCCTATGAAGGAGTTTGCCGTATTCCGACTGGATACGCCGAACCAGTGTCTCTGGCGGCGTGGCGATGGAGGGCGAGAGGAGCGCATTCTGCTTACGCCGAAAGCCTTTGCGGTCCTTGAATACTTGGTCGAGCGCCACGGACGCCTGGTCTCGCACAAGGAGCTGCTCAGAGCCGTGTGGCCTAACACCGTGGTCGACCCGCAGGCGGTTAAGCGACACGTCCTCACCGTGCGGAATGCGCTTGGAGATCGCCCGCGGAAGTCTCTTTTCATCGAGACCACACCTAAGCGCGGATACCGGTTTATCGCTCCGGTGGTTGAACCGATCGCCAAGAGCCCGATTGCATTCGATCGGCCGGCGCAAACCCTCGTAGGGCGTGGGAACGCGCTTGAGGTGCTGGCCGAGACGTGGCAGCGCACCTTAAGTGGCGAGCGACAGATCGTCTTTATCAACGGCGAGGCGGGCATCGGGAAAACCGCGTTGGTTGAGGAATTCCAGCGCCAGGTCGCCGCGGGCGAGCGGTCGGTTCACATCGCGCACGGTCAATGCATCGAAGGGATCGGAAGCAAGGAAGCCTACGGCACGATGCTCGAGGCGCTCGGACGCTTGTGCCGCGGCCCGCAGGCCGATCCGATCGTTCGGATCCTGTCGGCAGATGCCCCGACCTGGCTGGCGCAACTTCCGGGGATTCTCACGCGCGAACACCGCGAGGTACTGCAGCGCGAAATCCTGGGCGCTACCCGGGAGCGCATGTTGCGTGAGATCGCTGACGCGTTGGAGTTGATCACCGCGGAGACTCCGCTGCTGCTCGTGTTCGAAGACCTGCACTGGGTTGATGGCTCCACAGTAGATCTCTTATCAGTGCTCGCGCGGCGTCGCACTCCCGCAAAACTGATGGTGCTTGCCACGTGCCGCCCGTTGGACGCGGAACTGCCCTTGAAGGCGCTTATATCAGACCTTGTTGTTCGCCGATTCTGTCGCAAGGTCGACTTGACTCCATTGAGCGAAGCTGAAGTTGAGGAATATTTGGGTGCCCGTTCACCCGCAAGTCGACCCCCGCCGGGACTCTCCGCACTCGTGCACCGGCACTCGGAGGGCAATCCTCTGTTTATGGTGGCCGCCTTGGAGCATATGGCGAAGCGCGGCCTACTCACCCGTGCGGACGGCCATTGGCAACTGCAAGCACCTCTAGAGCAAATCGAATTCGAAGTACCAGACGATTTACGCCACATGATTGAGGCACAGCTCGAGCGACTATCCACTGCGGAGCAGAACGCTTTGGAGCTTGCGAGTACCGCTGGCGCGCTGTTCTCCGCGAACGTGGTCAGCGGCGGAGCGGACAACGATTCGCACGGTGTGGAGGATCTCTACGAGGAATTGTCCCGCCGGCATCACGTTGTGGAGTGGGCAGGCACCCAGTCTCTTCCCGACGGTAGCGTGGCCGAGCGCTACCAATTCGTGCATGAGCTGTACCGTCAGGTCCTGTATGACCGACAGTTGCCGGCGCGCAGAGCCAGATTTCACCGCCAGATTGGCGAGCGTCTGGCAGCGATCTATGCGCAGCGAGTGGAAGACATCGTGCCCGAATTGGCGTACCACTTCGAGCAAGCGGCCGACTGGCCCCACGCGATCGAATACCTGCGGCGCGCGGCAGATATCGCGGCGCGCCGCTATGCGCATCGGCAGGCCGAGTCGATGCTCGTACAAGCTCTGCGGTTGGTGCGTCACCTAGCGGAGCCACAGCGTGCGCAGGCGGAGCCGCAGCTGCTGGCCTCTCTTGCCGCGCATCGTACGGCAGCTTTCGACACGCGCGCCGCCTAGACCTACGAGACTCTGGCCGAGCGGGCGGCCGACTTTGGCCTGATCGACGTGCAAGTACGCGCACTGCTCGATTTGTCCCTTTTGTTGTCGTTCACGGGCGCGGAGCGCTGCCTGGAGGTCGTGCAGCGCGCGCTGCAACTCAGCGCCGAGCAGGATCCGGCCATGCGCATACGGACACGCACGGCCTGCGCGTTCCGGCGCCTGTCGGTGAATGGTTGGAACGCTCAGGATGCACTCGAGATCCGCGTCGGACTCGAGGAGCTCGGCAAGGGCCAGGGCTTGGCCGCCCTCGACTCCGATCTGCTCGAGGTCAGCCAACATTACTGTGTGTCCGGAGAATACCGCGAAGGGCGGCGGCTCGCGCTCGAAGTCCGCGCGAAGAGGCTCGAGCCCGGAACCGACCCAATCGAGTATGAAAGAGCAGGCTTCCTCGCAGCGCTCAACGCGGTCTTCCTCGGAGAGTGGGGCGATGCGCTCAAAGAGTTCGCGGCGGGAATCGCAGGGGCGCGGAAGAACGCGGACGATCGTCACACGCTACGGGGGTGGATCCACCAAGCGTGGCTGCATCTGCATGCCCTGGACTTCCGGGGCGTCCGGGTAATCTGCGACTCCGCGCTGGCGCCACTGAGAGATCCAGCGCTTCGCACGACTTCGGGCCAGCCGATAGGGTATCCGGCGCAGCGCCGCCAAGCGTTGATTTTGTCAGGCTCAGCATCAGCAGGTTTGGGGAATTATGCGAGTGCACTCGAAGACCTTTCCACGGCGGCGAGCGAGATGGACCGTCAGGCTATGTTTCTCGACTGGTACTCGCACATGCCGCTTGCGGCGGGACTGACCGAGTTGTGGCTCGCGACGGGCGATTGTGTGCGCGCGAAGCGGGAGGCTGCGCGGTTTCTCGATAAGGCGCTCGCGACGGAGGAGCGCACCTGGCAGGGGCTCGCCTGGGAGATCAACGCCAGGGTCGCGCTGGAAAACCGAGACCATGCTCGCGCGCGCGAGTGCATCGGAAAGGCTGTCTCCACAGTACGGGGCCTCGAGGTGCCGTTGGCCACTTGGAGAGCCCACGCCACGGCGGCCCACATCGAGGAGGAAGCGGGGAATCTCGAATCGGCGCGTTCGCACCGCGACTCAAGTCGCGCCACGATTTTGCGGCTTGCGAACTCATTGCCGGAACACGAGCCGCTGCGAAGGATTTTCCTCGACGCGCCCGCTGTCGCGCGGGTTCTCAGCCGGTAGGCTGGGACGAGCGGCCACCAGTTGTGCGCGGATGCTGACGGATTCCACACCGCGCCCCGGCCTCATTGGCGGGAAACGGATTCGCAACCAAATCGCAACTTCGAGGGGACGAGCATTGGGTATGGATCTGATATATACGACCGGATAGAGCGCATTCTTGTCCACCAAAGCCGGCGCATCCTCATCATTACCGCCGAAATGGAGAAAGCGATGAAATTGACTGCACTGATCGTGGGAGCTGCTCTCGTGTCGCTCGCCGCGTTCGCGGCGCATGCCCAAGAGGCGAGCCACCTATCGGAGAACTACGTCCGTCAAGCGACTCCCCTGATTCACTGGCCACAGGGACTCGAGCCTCGCGACGTGGATGTCTTCGTGCACAATGAAGGTTGGATCAAAGCGCCTCCCGAGGTGGTCTGGGCCAATCTGATCGACGCAACGACCTGGCCGAGCTGGTATTCGAACTCCGCCGACGTTCATCTCGAAGGCGGCGTGGAGAGACTCGCCAAAGGCGTGAGGTTTGATTGGCGCACCTTCGGATTCCCGATCACGAGTAGGGTTGATGTGTTGGAACCGAACCGAGAGATCGGATGGAGTGTCGAAACTCCCAACTTCCGCGTACATCACGCATGGCTCCTGATACCTCAACGGGGTGGTACACGGGTCATCACGGAAGAGTCACAAAAAGGTGCAGACGCGATTAAATTCCGCCTCGAGCAGCCCAATGCGATGTATGACGGCCATGACTGGTGGCTCTCGGCACTCAAGGCGCGCTCCGAGCGCATGAGCAACAATTGATACTTAATCGTGCGGGGACAAGAGCTTCGCGCTACTGGACTGAGTCCCGCAGCTCATCGAGTCGCAGAAGAAGACAAAGAGTGGGCGCATATTCAAGACCTCGGCTGCTGCACCGGCTGTACGGTATAATACAGTACAGTCTTTTAGTTGGAGCCTTTCAAGGACTGCCACCGCCCGCCTTGACCTGCGCCTATCGACCAAGGACCGAGAACGGATCGACCGCGCCGCCGCGCTTGCGGGACTACCGCTGGCCGCGTTCGTGCGATCGGCGGTATTGCGTGAGGCGGATAGAACGTTTGCGGCCGAAACTGTGGCCACCCTATCGCTCACCGAGTCAAAGCGATTTCTAGCTGCGCTTGGAAAAGCGTTTGCGCCAAATGCCGCGCTACGACGAGCGCTGAAGCGCGGTAACGAGCTCGGTATTTGAAGTGGCATTCTCGGTCGAGGAACTGGAGGCGAAGCTCTTGACGGCGCCATTGCCTCTGGGAGTACAGGGGGTATAAAGGAGACATTCGAGCAACTGGATGAGTTCTCGCCGTGACCGCTTGTTGATAAGAGCAATCATCCGAAGTCCAAGTGTTTATATGAAGATACAAGAGCAAATCAACCGATATATTGCAAGTCAACCCGATCCGAAACGCAGTGATATGCAGGCGTTGCACCGGCTGATTCTTCAAATTTTACCTGCATGTAAATTGTGGTTCTTCGATGGTAAGAACAGTGAAAACAAAACTGTTTCTAACCCTAATGTCGGATATGGATTTCACACCATACAATATGCCGATGGAAAAACCAGAGAGTTTTATCAAATCGGCATGAGTGCAAACAAAACCGGAATCTCGGTCTACATCCTTGGTATCAAAGACAAGTCATACTTAGCCCGGACGTTTGGGAAAACACTAGGCAAGGCGACCGTGAGTGGGTATTGCATCAAGTTCAAAACTCTAACCGGCATAAACGTTGACGTGCTTCGAGCGGCAATACGATATGGGGCAGAGGCTACATCCCCCGATTTGAGCATAGGATGACGAGTGGCCGGTAGAGGGCGGGAATCAGTCTACTCAGAATGTGCGGAATTCCGGCGCGGTGTAGGATGCTGGCGAAATGGATGCTTGGCTAACCCTGCAACAAGCGCTTGCCGCACCTGGATTGCGCCTGGCACCGGTGCGCGCGGGTTTACCGTCGCCTTGGTCTGAATTTGCCCGCTCGTGCTTTCACGTCAAGCGCATTCCCTATTCACTGGTTGATGCACGTGACGCGGATCGAGGTCTCACGTCCATTAGGACCCTGACGGGGCAAGAGAGTCTGCCGGTCGTCTTTTGGAATGATGAGCGACCGCGTTCCAGCTGGCTCGATCAGCTCCTTCTTGCCGAACGGATTTCTCCGCAGCCACGCCTGCTGCCCGTCGATCCTTTAGAGCGCGCCAAGGTCGTGGGCCTAATTGCAGAGCTCTGCTCCGAGGCAGGTTTCGGCTGGCACCGGCGTGTCATGATGATCGCAAGACTGCTCACGGAGCCAGCCTTCGGTGAGCGCGAACGTGGCATCGGCCACTACCTGTCGAAGAAGTACCGGCACAATACGGATTCGGTCGAAGGCTCCATAAAGCACTGTGAAGAAATTGTCCTCACATTTGGAGATCTACGGTCCGCCGGCCATCACTACCTGCTGGGCTCGACCCTGACTGCGGTTGATCTGGCCTGGGCGGCATTTGCGGCGTTGATTCAGCCGCTCTCTGAAGGCTTGTGCCCGATGAAGCCGCCGTGGCGGGATCTATATACATGGATGCCCTCAGTGACGCCCCGCCATACCACAGAAGCGCTGCTCTCCCATCGAGAGCGTATTTATCGCGACTGGCTAACGCTGCCCGTGGACCTGGGGTAGATTTATTGTCTAATGTAAAAAATTGAAATCCACTATAGAAAAATCGCTTGCCATCAGATCAACTCCAGACTTCCACCGTGAGACCGGGAACGTTCGCGAATTGCTTGAGGTTATTCGTGACCAGCACCATTCGCTGGGATACCGCGTGTGACGCAATAAGAAGATCCATATTCCCGATCGGCGAATCCGCGCATAGTGGCCCGTAACTTCGTTGGTCCAGTCGAGAATCGCAAGTCGTTCCAAATACGCCTCGACCAGCTCGGCGAGTTTCGGCCGAGCCGCCTTTGCTGCGCCAAAGCGTAACTCCGCGGCGGTCATCACGGACACACTCAACGATTCGGCGTGCTTCTCGAACCTTTCTACCAGAGTCGCCGGTCGGCGCTTGATGATGTAGCTGGAAATATCCGTATCCAGCATGAACCCCGTCATAACGGGTCGCGCGACTGCGGAGGCGAATCGTGACGGTTCTCCAAAAAATCATCTGCTGCGTCCGCCTGCAGCCCAAAGAACGATGCCCAGTTAGGTTTGACTGGCGTAATGAACAACCCATCTCCTTGTTTACGGATCCGGACTTCTTTGAC
>DATNKC010000270.1:0-5021 GCA_035603615.1 Steroidobacteraceae bacterium
TTCTTTCGCTCCAGGCTCGCGAGCTTGAAAAAATAATCCCTGTCGCCGAAAACGACGTCCAGCCGTGCGCGCAGCGCCCCGTCGAAACCAAGCGGTCCCGTGACATCCGCTTCGGCACGGTAGTTGTTCCAGGATCCCCCAAAGGCAGTGAACTGTGCTTCGTCGGTATCCAGCGGACGCTTGCGAACAATATTCACGCTGGCGCCTGGATTTCCCAAACCGCCAAAAAGGGCATCGGAACCGCGCAACACTTCGACGTGGTCGAACTCGCCTAAATCGGGTGTTCCATAGATGGGCGTATTGCCGAAGGAATTCAGGGCGGCCCCGCCGTCGAGGTGGAATGTGGTAACCGTAAATCCCCGCGAGACAAAGGTGCTGCTCAGCGAATTATTTTGCACCACCGTAATGCCCGCGGCGTTGTTGAGTGCTTCGGCAAGATCCGTATCGTTTTGCTGGCGCATTTGTTCTTGGGAAATGAGCGAAATGGTCTGGGGAATCTCACGCAACGGCGTCTCAGTGCGCGTGGCGACCAAGCCCTCGGCGGTGCTATTCACCACGATCTCGTCCAATGCAGCCGCATTTTGGGCAGCCGCTTTTTTAGCCGGGCTCTGGCGCGCGTCGACGGGACCCCTTGCCTTTCCGCCTTTGGCGGCAGGAGCATCGTGTTGACTCTGAGAACTGTCGGCAGGCAGTGCGCGTATTTCGAATGTCTTAGGATTGATGACTCGGAAAGTCAGGCGAGAATGCGCGAGAAGGTGCTCCAGAGCCGCGCTGAGCGTGAACTGACCCTCAATGGCCGGCGCCCGAAGGCCTTCGGTGACCTGCGAAAAAAAGACGATCTGCACTCCGCTCTGCTTGGCCAACGCTTGCAAAGCCGTGCCGAGCGCCTGACTTTCGATCTTGATGGCGTATTTCGCAGGTTCGGTGCTCGGGGCCGCGCCGATCAATCCAGGCGCGCACGCGGCTGCAATTAAAAAACTCCACAATATCGTGGCACGTACCTTGAGTTTCACGATGCGCCGCCGCTGCCCTCGGTTACCGTTCGATCCTAGCAGAGACTTGCGTGGCGCCCGGCATCAATTGCCGTGCGAAGCGCCCCCGGCTAGGATCGAAAATATGCCCGAATTTCTCGCAGTCGGGAGGCATATCTCGATGGTCTTCGGATTGATCACTCGAAAAATCAATTGTGTGCCGGACAGAAGCATTTCCAACGCACCGGGAATCGTGTAAGTGCCGTGCAGGGCAGGCGCTTGAAGTCCTTCGGTCACCCGGGAGAAAAAGATGACCTGCACCCCGCTCTGCTCTGCAAACTGCTGCAGCGCGGTCGCCAGCGGCTGGCGGTCAATGTTGAAATGGTACTTGGCGGGCTCGCTGCTCGGCACTGCCGCCAGATGCGTGACCCAAGCGATGGCAACGACGCAGAGACACAGTACAACGTTACGGCGCACCTGCAAGAGCCCCAATTCTGTCAATATCGGCGGGTCGATCTCGTCTAGTGCGAAGTTGTGCGCGGCAGTGGCACCGCCAGTTTGCCCGCCATCCGCACCAACTGAGCGAGCGATTCGGCCTCCATCTTGCGCATGACGCGGCTGCGGTGAATCTGTAGCGTCGTTTCGCTGATGCCGAGCTTGTCGGCGGCCTGTTTGTTGAGGAGACCACCGACAACGAGCGGTAGGACCTCCTGCTCCCGCGGCGTAAGGCAGGAGTGGCGATATTTGAGCCGCATACGCTCCACTTTCTCGGCGCGCACGTGACGGTCCTGCGCGACGGCGTTCTCGATCGCGGCCAATAAGTCGGCTTTACGGCAGGGCTTGGTCAAAAAATCGACGGCGCCCGCTTTGATCGCGCGTACACAGGTCGGTATATCGCTGGCGTCGGCGAGAAAAATAATGGGTGGGTGATCCCCCGCGCTCAGTTGCTGTTGCAGATCGAGGCCGCTACCGTCTGGAAGCGCAACATCCAGAATCAGGCACGAGGGCAGATCGGGCTTCGGCGCGCAAAAATAGTCGCTGGCCGACGCGCAGGTCACCACGCCCATGCCCGCCAAAGTCAACATTTGATCCAATGCCTCGCGGATATCCGCGTCATCATCCACGACATAGACCGTGGGTTTCATTGCGAATTCTGGCAGGTCTGCGCCACTCATTACGGCGCACCCCGCGTGTCCGGATGGCCCGTCGGACTTCGGAGCGACACAATGTGAGTGCCATTCGCTCCTTCCCGAATCTCCACGCCGGGGACGCTCGATAAAAACGCCACAAAAGATGCCGGATCCTTGGCGTCGAAAACACCGGTTACCTCTTGACCCTTGAGTTCCGCGCTATCAATCTCAATACGATCCCTGTTGTAGCGATTGAATTCTTCGGCAACTTCGCTCAAGGGTCGATGCTCGAACATCAACTGGCGCTGAGTCCAGGCCACGGATGCCGCGATGTTGACTCCGCGCTGTGGCGCGCCGACTCCCGCAGGCGTAACGAGGACGCGATCGTTGGCTCCCAGAATCAAAGGTTCGACCGTGCCACGGCCGCCGTTATCCGCTTGTGCGCCGGAAATCTCTTTCGCTCCCGACGAGTCGACGGCCACTTGGCCTTCCACCACGGTCACCGTAGTCCCGTTCGAATGCATATCGACATTGAATTGTGTGCCCAGATCCTTAAGCAGCGCGTTACCGGCACGCACCACGAAGGGCCGCGCCGCGTGCGCCACCTCGAACAGCGCTTCTCCCTGCACCAGACGCACTTCTCGGCGACCATGCAAATTGACTTCGATCCTTGAAGCGGTATTGAGCGTCACCCGCGAGCCATCGGCCAAAAGCACAGAGCGTTGTTCGCCGAGCGCTGTTCTAAATTCTTGCGGCTTTTCCAGCGTGAACAGAACCAATCCGATCCCTACAAGCAGAACCGCGGCGGCGGCCCACGCGAGTCGGCCATGAGATTGCCGAGCTCCGCGGCGATCCGCAGGCTCGGCGACTCGTGCAGTCGAGAATGGGAGCACGGTTTCAGACGAAGACTTGGCCTCGCGAATCAGCACCTCCGCCGCAGTGCTCGGCCAAATCAATCGGGGCGACTTGATAGCCTTAACAAGTCGCGCGGTTTCCAAATACGCCTCGACGCGTTCGGGCGATCTCGCTACCCATTCCCCAAATTCGCGATGATCAGAGCTCGAAGCGCTGTCGCTGTGGAGCAGTTCCCACCAGTGAGAAGCCTGCTCGAGAACCGACGTTGGAGATTCCATATCGCTCGCCACTTCAATTCTCCAGCGCTGCGCGCAATTGTTCATAGCCACGGGCCAAATAGCGCCTGACCTGTCTTAACGTGATTTCGAGTTCCCGTGCAATGTCCTTGCAGGAGTGCTCGTCGCGCAATCGCAGCAGCAATACCGCGCGCATCATGGGCGATACTGCAGCCAACGTGTGGTTCAGGCGCTCCTGCGAAATACTTGCCTCGAGCTCGAAATCCGGCGGGCAATCGTCGATCAGCAGATCATCATCTATTTCCACCAGAGATTCTGGCCGAGGCTGATGATCGCGCCACTCGATGAGAACATGACTGGCTACACGCAGCAGATAGGCCTGCGGATTGCGCACTTCGCCCAAGTCTCGCGCGCGCAGCAACCGCAAATAGGTCTCCTGCGCCAAATCTTCGATATCCACGGCCGAGCGTACGCGCCTGCCCAAGAACTGCAGGAGGCTTCGATTCCAGCGCTGCTGCCACCCCGCGAGCATCGACCCATTCGGCATTCGACAAGCGTCCCTAGTGTGGATTCCTCAATACTGTAGAGTGAAAAACAGGGCCGTCAGACCCCCCAGAGCGTAAGTTTTTTTTTAAAGCGCCGGGCGGCGCGTGTAACTCATTGATTGTGCGCGCGAAAGACCCTGGGTCGCGGACCGAGCGTCATGTCTCTATCAACGGTTTATGTGGACCGAACGGGTTGCCCCGAGTGGCGGGTCAGCCGAAATCCCTAACCGACCCGCTCGCTCTAGCACGGCGCCACGATGCCGGCCTCTCGCCCGTTAATCGCAGGAAATGCCGCGACAGGTGTGCCTGATCCGCGAATCCGCAATCCAGCGCGATTTGCGCGAGCGGAGCATTGGTTTCCAGCATCAGACCTTGCGCGCGCTCCATCCGCCGCCTCATCAGAAATACGTGAGGCGAGTAACCAAACGTGCACTTGAACGCCCGCGCAAAGTACGAAACGCTCAACCTCGCCAATCGAGCCAGCTCCTCGCACGATAACGGTGCGCTCAAATTCGCATCGATATACGTCGTCACGCTGCGCACCTGCCACGGCGCCAGACCACCACGATACATGCGCCGCTCGTTCGTCTCGATCGATGCGGCATCCACGGACTCCTCGGCATCGCGAGCACAGGAAAGCAGCGCCGCGCTCGCATGACGCACGCACTCACGCGCTGTCTCACGATCCTTGGAAAGTGCGTCCGCCAAGGTCTCAATTAATTCGGACACCACGGTAAGCAGCTGGTTTGTCAGACGTTGATCCTTCGTCTCGGCGTGATGCCAGACGCGGAGTGAATCCCCGCTCTCCTTATCGCCGGCTTCGATCGCGACGGTTCGTCGTTCCGACATGTCGGCGCGCTCGCATGGCATTTGTTGATAGTCCATCGGACCCCTCGATGCAAAACTAGAGAGTCACGGATCTTACGACTTGTCTTGTCGTACGCAAGTCACGCCTTTACGTGATACGCAGATTCTGTGACGCACCGATAACGGGCGTAGTGGGAAGACATCATAGGCGGCGTGCAGAGCGTGTGGGAATATTGCGCTCCCAGGTGAACTCAGATCGTCAAGACGAGGCGTCGCGTCGTCCGCAGAAACAGCCAGACAGGAAACATTCCAATGCGCGAGCATGCAGTTGCCAATCAATCCCTTTCGCCGAGCGATCTTGAGGATACTGCGCTGATAGCGCTTGTTGCTTCTGGAGATAGGGTGGCGTTTGAAAAACTCTATTTGGCCTATCACAATCGGATCTCGCGCTTTTTAGCACGATTTATTCGGAGTCGA
>DATNKC010000271.1:0-13230 GCA_035603615.1 Steroidobacteraceae bacterium
CTGTCGGGACATCGCACCGCGCGCAAATGCGCAATGCCGTAGTCGCGCGCGCATTGAAGCACTCTTAAGCTGTCGTCAATGAACAAGGTACGCTGCCTCGAGAACTCCTCGCGGGCCGCCAGCCGCGGCCAAAACGCCGCATCCTCTTTCGGCGCATCGAAGGGCTGCGAGGAGTAACAAGCATCGAAGTATTGCGTCAAAGCCACGCGCTCGTTCTTGATGGCGAGCGTCGTGGGGTGCGAGTTGGTGACCAGCACGACCCGTTTGCCGCTGGCGCGCAATTTTTGCAGAAACGCTTGCGCGCCCGGCAGGAATCCGACCCGCGTCAAGGTCTCGCGTTTCAGGGCTGGGATATCCAGCTCGAGTTCGCGCGTCCAATACTCGATGCAGTACCACTGCAAGGTGTGTGCGACATCTTTGAATTTTGGCGCCAAGCGCCGTTGCGCTTCGGCCTCGCTGATGCCATGGGCTGCGGCATACCGGGTCGGAATAAATGTCTGCCAGAACCAGTTGTCGAAGCGCAAATCCAGCAATGTGCCGTCCATGTCGAGCAACACGGTATCGACGTTTTGCCAGTTCACAGCAGAGGAAGGATCCATGTGGGTATGATACCTCGATGCGAGATCTAGCCAGCCTGGCCCGCGCGCTGATGCCCATCGTCGAGCGCGCCAGCACCGCCATCATGCAAATCTACGACGGCGCCTTCGCCGTACAACGTAAGGACGACAACTCCCCGCTGACCCTGGCCGATTTGGAGTCGCAACGGGTCATCATCGAGGGACTGAAGCGCCTCACGCCGGAGATACCGATTTTGTCGGAGGAATCGGCGGCGGCGCCTTGGACGGAGCGGCAGACCTGGCGCGAGTTGTGGGTGGTCGATCCACTCGACGGCACGCGCGAATTCGTCAAGCGCAACGGCGAATTCACCATCAACATTGCGCTCGTCGTGCAGCATGAACCGGTGCTGGGCGTAGTCTGCGCGCCGGCTCAAAAAGTCACTTACTGGGGCTCCAAGGGGAATGGCGCATTCACCCGCGCGCACGACGCGGAAACTCGCGCCATTCATACCGTGCCGCCGCAGCAGCCCGTGCGCGTTCTCGGCAGCCGCTCGCATGAAAGTCCTCAGACGGCGGCGTACTTGGCGCGGCTTGGCCCGCACGTCGTGAGCGGCGTGGGCAGCTCACTGAAATTCTGCCTACTCGCCGAAGGCGAAGCGGAATTGTATGTGCGCTTCGGCGCAACGTCAGAGTGGGACACCGCGGCGGGACAAGCGGTGCTCGAGGCCGCCGGCGGCCACGTCACCCGAATGGACGGCCATCGGCTGCGCTACAACTGCCGCGAAAGCCTGATCAACGGCGACTTCGTCGCCTTCAGCGATCCCAAGGTATTACCGTCTTAGGCGTGCCCGACGGGCTCGCACAACTGCAGCGTGGCGTCCAACAAGGTCGGGATGTCGAATACCACTTCGTCTTGCGCGATGGTCAGTTTGGCGACCCCCGCGGCGGCGATGAGCGCTGCCGGCACGTGAATCTGATCGCGCCGTTGTGGAGTGGTCCAGGAACTCACCCGAGCATCGCCGAAGGCGCGATTGAGCGCGCTCCACCGCAACTGGGCGGCACGAGCCTGCGGTGTATCACCGCCCCATTGCCGCTGGGCCATGGCGATTGACATATCGCCCGATGAGGACGGTGCACGGGTCATCAAATTGTGCACATAGCGCACCATTTCGTTCGGATCTACCCGCACAGCCAGCGACGGTTCAGGAACTTGGGTCATAGCGTGAGGCCTCCTATGGCCTCTAGTTTGGGGGTCAAGTCCGAAAAACCAAGGGCGGCAGGCTGAACCGCGAAGGGTTAAGATTCGCGGCATGGATGACACCTTCATTATGCCCGTGGCCATTGCCGGCGCCCTGGCGGGCGCCTACAAGGTCTGGGAGATTTCCCTGGATGCCCGAGAGGCTGCGAACCGCATCGCCAAGGACACCTGCTCCCGCGCTGTGGTGCAGTTTTTGGATGGGACCGTCGCGTTCGCAGGCTTTCGATTGGACCGCGATTCCCGTGGCAAACGGCGTCTGCTGCGCACCTACACCTTTGACTACACGAACGACGGTTTCGAACGCGCGCAGGGGTTCATCGTGCTCGCCGGAAACCGTCTCGAGGCGGTGGGACTTGCTGGCAGCCCATGAGCCTAAGCCTCAACATCGATCTTCACACCCATTCGAATTATTCCGATGGAACCTTGAGCCCCGCCGCGCTCATTGAGCGCGCGGCCGCGGCGGGCGTCGAGGTATTGGCCCTGACCGACCACGACACCGTTGCCGGCCTCGATGAGGCGCAGCAGGCGGCGACCGAGCGCGGCCTAAGATTGGTCCCTGGCGTGGAAATCTCGGCGGCTTGGCGTTCGCAGGCAATCCATGTGCTGGGCCTTTGGATCGATCCGGCCTCGCCTGAACTGCGCGGCATGCTGCACGCGCAGGGGGAACTGCGACGGGTGCGCATGCGCAAGATCTGCGCGCGGCTCGAAAAATTGCGGCTGCCCGGCGCGGAATTGCTCGCCGCCGTGGAGAGCAATCCCGGACTGCCGACGCGCGCTCACCTCGCAGCGGCCATGGTCGCGGGTGGCCACGTGGAGACGCACGAGGCGGCATTTCGCAAATACTTGAGCAAGGGCAAGGCCGCGCATATTGCCGCGCAATGGCCCACGCTCGAAGCGGTGATCGCATGGATTCGCGGCGCCGGCGGCGTCGCCTCCCTCGCCCATCCGGCACGCTACGCACTCTCCGCCGGCGCGCGCCGCCATTTGCTCGCCGATTTCACGGCTGCGGGGGGCACCTCGCTCGAAGTGGTGACGGGCGGCAACGGCGATCAACATGTCGATACTTGCGCGGCGCTCGCCGTGAAACACGGATTATTCGGATCGGTGGGTTCGGATTTTCACAGCCCGCAGGCTGCCTGGAATCCCTTGGGCCGCTCCCTTAAGCTACCCGATTGCGTCACCCCGGTGTGGCGCAGCTTCGGTCTATAAACGTGAGTGACGATAAGAGCAACGTCAATACCGATTTGTTCAAGAACATCGAGCGCCTGCGCCAGCTGCGCATCGAGCATCGCGATCTTGACGACGTCATTTCCCGACTCAGCATGGATTTCAAGGTGGATGAGCTGCAAATGAAACGACTCAAGCGGCGCAAGCTGATGCTCAAGGATCAAATCGCGAGACTCGAGAGTCAGCTCATACCGGACCTGAATGCATGAAAGAGACCTGGCTGCGCGTCGAAGCGTTCTACGAAATTCTCACCACGCGCAACGTGTTGATCGAAGTCGGCGTGCTCGCCGTGTGCCTGCTGCTGGGCGGCATGGTGGCCTTGGAGTTGAGCCGGCGCAATCAGCGCCAGGCGAACAAACCGCCGATGGCGTTATCGTGGCGGTATTTCGGCACGCAGGGCAGCGTGGTGATCACGCCCATCATCGTGGTGCTGGTTCTGGTGCTGATCGCCAACAGCACGCTGCAGGCGTCGCATTTCGACGTGACCATACTCGGTGACGCGGCGCGCCTGATCTTGGCTTATATCGTCGTGCGCAGCGCCGTGCTGGTGTTTGCCGCGAGCCTGGGCAACAAATCCTGGATCCAAAACTGGGAAACCCGCGTCGCGCTGCTCATCTGGCTGGCGATTGCCGCGGAATACCTGGGGTGGCTTGATCCAATCATTGCGACGCTGGACAGTCTCGGTGTCGCCGCAGGCAAGACCCGCATCACCGTCTGGTCGGTGCTGAAGCTGCTGTTCACGCTGACGCTGTTCATGCTGGTCGCCGCCTGGATCAGCCGTTGGGTCGAACGGCGGGTCAAACGACTCACCAGCGTCGCGATGTCGACACGCATCGGCATCTCGAAATTCGCCAACGCATTCTTGATCGCCCTGAGCATTCTCATCGGCTTGAATGCCGCGGGCGTCGATCTGACCGCACTTACGGTGCTTACCGGCGCCGTCGGCTTGGGCTTGGGCTTCGGCTTGCAGTCAATCGCCGCCAATTTCGTCAGCGGCTTCGTGTTGCTCATGGATCGATCGATCAAACCGGGCGATGTCATCAGCCTCTCCGGACAATCCGGCACCAGCACCGAGAACTTCGGCTGGGTGCAGGAACTGCGCGGCCGCTATGTGGTCGTGCGCGATCGCGACGGCGTGGAAATGCTGGTCCCCAATCAACAACTGATCTCCAACGCCGTGATCAATTGGAGCTACACCGATCCGCGCATCCGCCTGAAGCTGCCCATCCGCGTCAGCTACCGCGATGATCCGGAATTGGCGCTGAAAATATTGCTCGAGGCATGCGAGGGCCAGGCGCGCGTATTGAGCGAGCCCGCACCGGTGTCGCGCTTGATGCACTTCAGCGACAGCGGCATCGAGCTTGAACTGCGCTTTTGGATCTCCGATCCGCAGGAAGGCGTCAACAACGTCCGCTCAGAAGTCAACCGCGCGATATGGCGCTTGTTCAAGGAGCATCAAATCACCATTCCGATGGCGCAACGCGAAATCATCGTGCGCAATGCGACCGCGGAACTCGACTGATTTAAGTGCCGATCCAGATCACACCGCACATCGCCATCCCCGATGAGGAGCTGGAATGGAAGTTCATCCGCGCCTCCGGCCCCGGAGGTCAAAACGTCAATAAAGTCTCGAGCGCTGTGCAGCTGCGATTCCTTCTGCCGCTCAATTCGAGTGTGCCGGTCGCCGCCAGAAATCGGCTGCGCGCCATCGCGGGGCAGAAAATGGTCGATGACGGCAGCATCCTATTCACCGCGCGCAACGAGCGCAGCCAGGAGCAGAATCGGCGCGCGGCGGCCGAGCGCCTGGCGGCGCTGATCCGCACCGCGCTCGTCGAGCCGAAAATCCGCAAGAAGACGCGCCCGACCAAGGGGTCGCAGGAACGGCGCATCGAGTCCAAAAAACGCCGCGGCGCCACCAAATCGCAGCGCGGGCGGAAGGGCTGGGATTAGGGAGACTGAGCGAACTCAAGGCCCGAAGACAACAGGACCTTGAGTTCGCTCAGTCTCCCTGACGAGTCTCGGGCCGATCGATATCACAGGCCGACGCTGCCAGTGTGTGTTGGGCGACACCGGCATTTTGCGGCCTACAAGTCCGCGTCAGGCCACTAGACCGAAGGTGGTCATTCGAATCTCGTCCTCCGGCACCGTGAGTTTGAGCGTCCCGCGTGAACAGCCTGGCGGGATGGGAAGGTTCAAGGTCCTGCTCCCTCGGGCCTTGAACCTTCCCATCCCGCCAGGACACGCGAGCCGCTCAAAGTCACAGTCCGGAGCGGGCTGAGGCTTACTGACCCAAGGTCACCTGCAAAATACTGTGCCGAATTTGTTCCGACAGCACCATCTGCGCATCCGCCGCAACGCCGAGCAGCGGCTCGCCGAACATCAGCTTCTTGTCCTCCGACATTTGGATCACCTTGCGGCGGATCAGTAGGTCGATGAAATTGCGGAACAGACTCTTGTCCACGAATTCCGGCGAATTGAGTCCATATAACACCGTCATCCGTTGCGCCATCAAGTGGCAGCGCTCCTCCAAGGCCTCTGGCGTGATGGCGCCGCTCCCAGCCTGCAGCAGCAGTGCGATCGCCAGGTAGTACCGCTCGAGGGTTTGGATGGTCGCCTGCGCGAGCAGCGACAGGCGGATCGCCTCGAGCGAGGTGGGGGGTGGGCGCTGCCACTCGCTGCGATCCGCGTTGCCCTGCAAAAGATTGAGCTGTGCAAACGTTTCGAGCAAGGAGTCCGCGACCGCGGCGATTTGCGCCTCATCCCAGCGCAGAAACAGTTCCGCGGAAATGTACGGATACACACGCCACACCAGCCGTTGAATATCCACCGTGCGCATGCGCGCGTTGCTCACGAAGGCGCAGGCCAGGAGCGAGGGCATGGCGAACAGATGCAGGATGTTGTTGCGGTAGTAGGTGGCCAGCACCGCATTTTCCGCGCTCATCCGCATGATGTCGCCGAGGGGATGCTTTTGGCGTTCCAGCATGCCGAAGGCTTCCGCGTGGGCCACGATTTGCCGGCCGCTGTCGGGCGTCACCGTGACCAGGGGCGAGTACGGCGCGTCGCGCAGCAAGCGTTGATACAGCTCGACTTGGCGCACCAAGTCCACTTCGGGCAGCGCCTGGCGCTCGGTCGCCAAAATCGCCATCGCCACCAAATTGATCGGCGTCACCGCGGCGGCCGCGTTGATTTCCGTATTGATGCGCACGGCGAGATCCGCGATCGCATGACCGATCCAGCCGGCGCGGGAATCGCCGCTCTCGGAGGGCTCGGAACGCCAATGTGGGTTGTGCTTCTGCAGCAGCTCGTCGAGGTCGATGGGCTGCCCCAAATTCACATGGACTGTGCCGAATTTACTGCGCAGAACCGAGACAATCGACCTGAACAAAACGAATATGCTTTCCTTTTGTTTCGGTTGTCCCGACAGTTCGCCGATGTAGGTCCTGCCCTCCACGATGCGTTCATAGCCGAAGTAAACCGGCATGAATTTCACCGGCCGTTTCGGATCGCGCAGGTAGCTGCGCAGCGTCATCGACAGCATACCAGTGCGCGGCGAGAGCAACCGTCCGGTTCGGCTACGCCCGCCCTCGATGAAGTACTCGAGAGGATGGCCGCGCGCCATCATGAAGCCGAGGTACTTGGCGAACACCACAGGATAGAGCGCATCGCCCTTGAAGCTGCGGCGCAGGAAGAAGGCGCCACCCTTGCGCAGAAATCGCCCGATCAGCGGCATGTCGAGATTCGCGCCGGCGGCGACGTGCGGAACCGCAAATCCTTTGCGATAAATGATGTACGACAGCAGCAAGTAGTCCATGTGGCTGCGGTGGCAAGGCACATAGATGATTTCAACCCCATCGCCAACGGCGCTCAAGTTCTCGAGGTGCTCGAGTTCCACGCCGTCGTACAGCGAATTCCACAAGCGGCCCAACGCCATGGCCATGAAAGTGACAAAGGCCTGGGAATAATTCGCGGCGATTTCCAGCGCATACTTGCGCGCCAGCAGCAATGCGGGTCGCCGTTGCAATTGGCGGGACTGCATCTCATTACGCACGGCCTGGCGCACGGCTTGGGTCTTCAAGACCTGCAGCACCATGGTGCGTCGATGCGAGAGGTCGGGACCGATGCTCGAGGCCCGCTGCGCGCGCAGGATCGTGCGCAGCGAGCGCAGTACCCGGCGCACGCTGCGCGGTTCGCTCAAACCCTCGTCCATGACCTCGCGCAGGCGTATCGGCTCGCCGAAATACACCAGGGTATTGCGGCCATTGAATATCACGCTCAAGATTTTGCGAAAGCGCCCGACCAAAATCCAATCTTCGGTGAACGGCAGGCGCCACCAGCTGATTTCCTTGTGAGGCGCGCGGCCCCAAAAAATCGCCACTGGCACAAGATCGACGTCAAATTGGGAGTGAGCCGCCGCCGCATCGATCAGCTGCACGAGATAACGGGGCGCGCGCGCCGCATTGCGGCTGCGGAACAGGCTGGGGCGGCGTGTCAATTCGAAGTAGGCCCGATCCGCGCGCCTGCCGCCCATCATCAGGCGCCGCGTGGGCCGCGGCAGATTGTGTTGCGCGCAGACGTTGTTGAGCACGGCGAAATCGGTGTGACTCTCGCGTTCCAACACATAGCACACAGGACGGGGCCGCGCCGCAATCGCCTCAACAGCGTCCTCGGGCTTGATGGTGGCGCGCACCCACAGGCCTAAAATCTTGCGAACACTCCAGCGCCACGCCTGGCCCAAGCCGACAAGAGGGTTCATGGCCGCTTATGGGTTAAGGAGTGGGTGCGCCGCGTTCTTGATCATCGATCGCTTTACGGGTTTTTTCCGCGTTTTCATCCACCGTCTTCTGAACCTCACGAGCTTTATCGATTTGCTGAGTCAGCGGATCGAACACAGTCTTGGGCGGCGGCAGCGGTTCGGCCGATGTGCAACCTGCAATGAACAAAACCGACAGCGCCATTGTCCAACATTTAACGTAACCCATGGTGCACCTAGGTATGCCGGCCCTTCAGGAGCTTGAGTGTACAATATCAACATGTTCCGCTCTGCATTGCTCCTCAGTCTCGTCGGTCTCGGCGGTCTCGTTCAGGCCGGCGTACCGCCGGTCGATATGGAAACCGCGGCGCAGCTCTATCAGGAAGCGGCCATCCGCGAGCAGGTGCGCGCATCGTTGGGCTCCATGCCGGCGCAAATTCGCAAACTCTTCCAAGGCAATACCTCGACGCCGCTGACGGACGCGCAGTTGGACGCGGTGAATCTGGCCGCGACCCGTGCGTTTCGCATCGATGTGTTCGACGCACCGGCCTTGAGCGCTTTCGCCGCAAATCTCGACGCGGATACGTTGAAGAAAGCCGAAGCATTTTTGGAAACCGACGCCGGCAAGCGGATGGTGGCCGCCGATCTTAAGCTCGCTTCGCTCAGCGACGCGGACGCCGACAAAGTCATGAACGGCGACATCTCAGCGCCCACCACTGCGCAACGCAATGCCCTGTTCGATAAACTGGAGCGCGCCGAGCGCTCTGCCGAGTCCACGGTGCAGATTCTTTTGACCATGGGTACGGCGGTGGCGGCCGGAACTGCGGTCGGTTCCGGAATGGAGCCCGGACCGGTCGAACAACGTGCCCGCAAATCTGGTGAAGCCGGCCGTCAAGCCATGGAGGAGAACCTGCGCGAGTCGATGCGGCGCTACCTGGCCTACGGCTACCGCGACTTGAGCGACGCCGACTTAAAGCGTGTGCTGTCATTTCTGCAATCGACCGAGGGCAAGCGATACATTTCCGCCTACCTTGCCTCATTGGGGGCCGGTTTTTATGCCATGGGCCGGCGCTGCGGCGAGCAGCTCGGAGAGAGCTTGCGCGAATTGGCGATGGCGCAGCTCGCGACTGAAAGCGACGAGCAAGCGCAACCCGCTCCCAAACCCCACCCCTAGAGCGCGGTCAAGAAACTGCGCAGCAGGATGCAGATCAGGCCGATCTGATCTTCCAATCGATGATCGGAATCGAGGATGTGCAGGGCCGCCCGATGCTCTCTTGCCCAACGAATGCTGTTGTCCACCGGCACGACGGCATCGTGCCAGCCATGCACGATGGCAGTGGGCAGAGCCACGTCTTGCGGCGTATATTTTTCGAAGCCGGGCATGTAAAAGGCCGGCGCCAGCAAAAATAGCGCCGCGGCGTCGAGGCGGCTCGCGGCGGCGGCGGCCACATGCCCGCCCATACTGGAGCCCACCAAGGCGATGGGCCCTGGGAGTTCGCGGCCCACGGTGAGGAGTCTTTCGACCCGTCGGGCGGGATCGTCCATCCCGCGGTAATCCACCGATTCCACCCCCAAACCAAGATCCCGGACCGCCGCGGCCATCGCGGTGATTTTGGCGCCCCAGGGGCCGCTTTCCTTGCCGTGCGAAAACACCACAGTATTGATGGTTTGACTCAAGAAACGCCCCCTCGCGGCCGCTACAGACGCATGGCATTGGATGAAGAACAGTCGAACGCGACGTGCGAAATGCCACAGGCAATAGACTGGCTACGCGATTGTGCCGATCTTGCCGGCGTGGATCTGTTAAGCCTCGAGTCTCTGGCGGCCGGCGCCGTGCACTTCTCGCTACCGGCCGGCTATCTGCTGTTTGAAGCCGGCTCGGATCCGAATGGAGTATATCTGCTGGCCAGCGGACGGTTGGGTGTCAAGACGCCGCTAAAGCCCGGGCTGACCGCGGAGATCGAGCGCGGCGAACTGGTCGGCGAGGCTGGATGGCTGTTGGAAACGCCGCGTAGCGCCACCGTTGTTGCACTGCGGGACAGCGAGCTGCTGCTGATCCCGAACGCGGAAATGGAGCGCGTCGCGGCGCGCTCGACGCAGCTTTCTTTGGCGCTCGCCCGCCTCTGCGCGCGGCGGCTCAGGCACAGCAACCGTCAGGAATACAGACCGAAGCGGGCGCACATCTTTGTGCTGGTTCCCAACAGCATCGAGCTCGACGCGGCCGACTTGGCAACGCGCTTGGTCGATGAACTGAGCAAAACGGGCCGTACCGAACTGGTGTGGGATGCGCGCGCCACCACCCACACAGCGGCCTGGTTCAACCGCATCGAAGAGGTCAACGACTATGTCGTATATGTCGCAAATTGGGCCGCCTCCGGTTGGACTCGCCAATGTTGCCGCCAAGCCGATGTGATTCTCATGGCGGCGCCGGCCGGCGGCAGCGTAATGCCCTGGCCTGCCGGCATCGTCGAGCCTGCTTTGGCCCGCGGTGCGCGAGTTGAACTGGCGTTGGTGCATCAGGGCAGCATCGATCCCGGCTCCAGTGCCCCGTGGCTGAAAACGCTCCCCGTCACGCTGCACCATCACATTGTCGAACCCGCCGACTACGGCAGGGTCGCTCGCCTGCTGATGCGCCGTGGGGTGGGATTGGTGCTGTCGGGCGGCGGTGCGCGCGGTTTTGCGCACTTAGGGATCATCCGGGCCCTGCGTGAAGCCAAGGTGCCGATCGATTTTCTGGGGGGTGCGAGCATCGGCGCCATCATTGCCGCCGGCGTGGCAATGGGTTGGAGCGATGAGGAGATGCAGCTGCGCTACCGCAGAAGTTTCGTCCACACCAATCCAGTCAACGACTATACCTTTCCGTTTATTGCCCTGACGCGCGGCAAAAAAGTGTCGCGGCTGCTCGAGCGCGAGTATGGCAGCGCGCTCATCGAGGACCTGCGCTGCCCCTATTTCTGCGTGAGCGCCAATCTCACCACGGGCCGGTTATTCGAACATCGTTTGGGGTCCGTAGCGCATGCCCTGCGCGCATCCGTGGCCATACCCGGCGTCATGCCGCCGGTGTTTCACGACGACGGCGTGTTGGTGGATGGAGCGGCCATCAACAACTTGCCGGTCGATGTCATGCAGGGCCACGCGCCGGGTTTCGTGATCGGCTGCGATGTCGGCGCCGATCGCAATTTCGGGGCACGCCGCGTCAACATATTTGAGGTATTGATGCACGCCGGCATGATCAACAGCACGGCGAGCGAACGCACGCAACGCGAACTGGCGGATGTATTGATGAAACCCCCGCTCGCGAATATCGACCTTTTGAACTGGCAGGCATTCGATCGCGCCATCCAAGCCGGGTATGACTACGCGCGCGCCGCTCTCGATGAGCTGCCGCAAATACCGCGCATCATCCCGCCGGCCGCCGGCCGCGGCAAAGTTAATTCTGCCGTGGTCGAACTGGAAAGACGCATCGCGGCGACGATAGCCGCCGGCTGATACGATTACCGCCGCTTGGCCGGGCGTGCAGCCGCGGTGTTACGAGTGCAGCTGGCTTGCGAGGCTGTCCACCCATTCGAGCTCCGCGGGACTATATTGCGAAATGTTGAGCCGGTTGAGACTAACGGGTTGCACCTTGCTGCCCGCCGCCGAATGCGAAACGCGGAAGCAGTGAAACTCATGCTCGCGGCTCGCCGCAAAACCGATCACGAATTGGACCTCACCGCAGCTCAAGGCCGATGAGTTATTGACCCGCTCGTCGCAGATGACGAAAAACGCCTCTTCCGTCCGCCGCGTCCCGAAGCTACCGGCCGTGTGCAATCCTTCGAAGAACGCCCGCACCTGCGCCGTCAAGTTTTCCGCAACCTCCGCGCTGGAACCGGCCGCGACGACCCATCGCGTACCCTGTTCGATGCTGCTCAGGATGAATAGCGCGAACCGCCGCGCCGACAAATAGCGCCAATCGGCGTTGCCCGTGTTGCTGGCGGCCAGGGTTCGCAGGCGCACGTTCATGCGGGCCGCCGAGCGGACTGCCTGCAGAGTGTTGACGCCCAAACTCGCCAGCCGGATGCGCCGATCCTCGCCAACCAAGCAGGCCGGCCGAAAGCCCGGACGCAGAATCGGTTCTTCACGATCCGCGCAAAGCCAAACCGGGGAGCTCTCGTCGTAGCGCGCCAGCATCCCGGCTACCGCCCCGCACGGCGCAAACGATTCGAAATGCCCGCGCAGCTTGTCGTGCGCCAGGACCCGCGGAAAGTACATCAGCGCGTTTTCATTGGGAAAATTCCAATCGCGCAATCCACTCAAGGCATCGTCCGCGGTTTGCCACATGGACGGCGGATCAACGATCAGCAGCGCGCGACGCTCCTTGCAGTAGCGCGCCGCGACCAGCAACGCGCTCGGTCCCACGTCCCGATCTCGAGACAAAGGGGGTATGCACAGAAAATTGAAATATTCAGCCTGATGCAGAGCGAACACGCCGGTGTGGTCCAGGCTCGAGCCGATCAGGTCGTAGTCAGTGAGCGGCGCGCCATCATCGCCATCCGAATTCGAGTTCACATACGCGGTGGCAAGGCCACTGGCGGGATCCAAGGTTCGATCCGGCCGCTGCGTCGGCATTTCACCGACGAGACGAATCAGCGCGGACTGCGCGATCGCCTTGGGGAAGTAGCGTTCATCGGTCCGCGATGCGGAAACCCGCTGGAATATCTCCTGGTCATCGACTTGACCGGTACCTTGAGCACGCACCCGCTGCACGGTGAGGTTGAATACGTCCGGCTCATCTGCCGCAATATTGTCGAAGTCGACGCTGGCCCGCAAAAATTCGCGGGTACCCGGCCGAAGTGCCTGCAGCTGCAGCGCTTGCGCTCCGGCTTTCAAGGTTAGCGTCGCGGAGCGCGCGCCGTTCACCACCCGCACGATGAGGGCCTCGCGCCCGCCGTTGTCGAAGAATTGCTCGATGGCATAGCCTAAGAGGCTTGGCTGCCAGAGGCCGCCGAACACGTGCTGGAATTCCACGAAGCTTTTGATGAATACCGGCCGGTTGACCGGTCCGCGCAATGTGCGGCCGACGAAGGCGGTGCGCGCCGTGGCCAGACGCGAGATGGATTGATCGGGGCCGCGTTCTTCGGCGACCTGTAGCGCTTGTTTGCTTGGCGTCACCAAATTCTAGTCATCTGTCCACTGCACGAACTGTAACACACCCTTTCTACTTCGAGCGCGCATCCTCGTCGTGGCGCCGCTGTTCTTCGGCGCGCACTTGCTCTTCTTCGGCTTTCTTGCGCGCGATTTCCTCGAGCATGATCTTCATCCACTCGCTGACCGAAGCCTCGGCGGTCACTCGCTGGTTTCCTCTTTTGGCGTGACGATGGCTTCGATCGCCTTGACGGTTTCCGGATGATATCCAGGCCGCGCCTTGGCAAAGACGCGCTTGGCCACCTCGGTCCCCG
>DATNKC010000272.1:0-10722 GCA_035603615.1 Steroidobacteraceae bacterium
ACAATGGCACGCACACCTGCAGTCATGTCACTTTCCGGGTAGATCACTTGCCGGGCACATCGCCCCACAAAACCTTGTGCAGCTGCATCTGGAAACGGACGGGCAGGCGATCCGCCAGAATCCAATCCGCCAACAAGGTTGGCGAGAGCTGATGGTAGCTGGGCGAAAACAGAATGCGACAGCGTTCCGTCAAGCCATGGGCGCGCATGAACTCCTTGCTCCAGTCATAGTCCTCGCGTGAACAGATCACGAATTTGAGCTGGTCGCGCTGCGATAGATGCGCGAAATTTTCAATGCGATTGCGTGAAGCTTCGTTTGACGCGGGGGTCTTGACATCGATCACGCGCGAAACCCGCGGATCTACCGCAGCCACGTCGAGCGCGCCGCTGGTTTCCAACGACACCGCAAAACCGGCATCGCACAGGCGTTCGAGCAATTTCAGGCAATTCGGTTGCGCCAAGGGTTCGCCGCCGGTTACGCAAACGTGCTGAGCCTTGAGTTCGCGCACTTTTCCAAGGATGGCGTCGAGATCGAACCATTCCCCGGCGTGAAAGGCATATTCGGTATCGCAATACTGGCAGCGTAGCGGGCAACCCGTCAGCCGCACGAACACCGTCGGGAATCCTACGCTGTCGGCCTCACCTTGCAACGAATGAAAAATTTCGTTGACGCGCAGCCGCTCGGATTTGACCGCCTGCTCACTCAATGTTTCTCGGCCGACATCTTATCCAGTCGTTGTTGCGCTAAGCGTGCCGCGGGCGTGTCCGTAAATCGCGCGACCACTTGGCCGAGCACTTCGCGGGCGGACTGCCACTGCTTCAACTCATAGCGGCAGAAGCCGATCTTGAGCAACGCATCGGCGAGCTTGCGCGACTGCGGGTACTTGTCGATGACCCGCTGAAACGCAGCCTCCGCTTCCGGATAGGCCTTATTCACATAGTAGGCCTCGCCCAGCCAGTACTGCGCATTGTCAGCGAGGGAGCTATCGGGATAGGCCGCCAAGAATTTCTGGAAAGCCACAATGGCGCGATCATATTGCCCGTCTTTCAACAGATTGAACGCCGCCTGGTAAGCCGGTTTGTCCTCGCCGGAGTCCGCGGAGCTTGCCCCTGCCGCAGCCGCAGCGGGGGCGCCGGCGGCGGCGCCTGCCGCGGGCGCGGCGCCCGGAGCGGCGCCGGGAGCGGATGCAGCGCTGCCGCGCGCCTCGAGATTTTTCAGTCGTTGATCGAGGTCCGCATACAGGTCTCTCTGCTGTTTGCGGCCCGATTCCAGGGCATTGCTCAATTGATCGACATCATTGTGCATGGCGCGCACGTCGCTGCGCAGGGCCTCGAGTTGATTCGAGACGTCCAGCAGACTCTGATTGGCCATCACCCGCTCGATACGCTCGAGACGCGTATCCATCTCCTTCAATTTAATTTGCACCGGATCTTCGTCCGGCGGGGTCGATGCGCAGCCGCTTAGCGCCCAAGCAAGGCAGGCAGCGCTCAAGACCAGTTGCGCACGCGTCTTCACGGCAGGAAGACCACTTCCACGCGGCGGTTTTTCGCCCACGCGGCTTCATCATCGCCCTCCGCGGCAGGCCTCTCGGCGCCGAAACTGACCGTCGAGACTTGCGACTCCGCCACACCTTGCAGCATCAGGGCCCTGCGCACGGCCTGCGCGCGGCGCTCACCCAAGCCGATGTTGTATTCGCGCGTACCGCGCTCGTCGGTATTGCCCTCGAGTTTGAGCTTTAACCGGGGATTGCCGGAAAGAGTGTGTGCTGTCGCCGTCACGATATCCGCGAACTCGGGCTTGATCTCCGACTTGTCGAAATCGAAATAAATGATCTTGCGGGCTAGCGGTCCGGTGCCCTCGCCGTTCAGGCCGCGCGAACTGCTGTTGGCATCGCCGTCGAGCGGCGAGGTCGAGGTCGACGCGCCCTCCGCGGCGTTGCCGCTTGAATCCGGAACCTGGGTACCGGCGACGGGCGCGTCATTCACATTGTGCTTTTTGGGGCAACCGGCCAGCAGTGCGGCGCCTGCGATGAGCACAGCGATTGATAGGATGCGTTTCATTTATTTCTCCGTCCGGATTCTAAGGGATCCAATGGGTTGTAAGGGTACCGACGATGGGTCTATTTGTGTATTAGTTTGTATGATCAAAATGGCGCCCAAGCTGGTTCTTGCAGCTCTCCTTCGCTCGAAACGAGCCGCTGCTGCACCCTGCCATCGGCGCTCACCAGCGCCAGCACCCCTCTTCCCTTGTCGCGGCTGGCATAAATCAGCACCGCCCCGTTGGGCGCATAGCTGGGCGAAACGTCAAAATGGCCCTTGGTGAGCACTTGGACATCGCCGCGCCCGCGAAGATCCATGGTAGCGATTCGATAGTCCCCGTTCTCTTGGGTGACAAATGCCAGCTGCGATTCATCCGGGGAGATGCGCGGCCGGGCGTTGTAGCTGCCTTGAAAGGTGAGGCGCCGTGGCTTGTCACCGGGTCTGATGCCGACCTTGTAAATCTGCGGCCCCCCCGCCCGATCGGAGGTGAAATAAATGCTTTGGCCGTCCTTGGACCACTGTGGTTCGGTATCGATTCCCGGATCGTCCGTGATTCGGGACAGCTGCTGAGTCGTCAGGTCCTTTACATAGATGTCCAAATTGCCGTCGCGCGTGGACAGCACCAGCGCCAGCTTCTTTCCGTCCGGAGACCACGACGGCGCCTGATTCACGCCGGCCTGCGCCGATACGACACGCCGATCGCCGGTTTTCAGGGTTTGCACATACATTGTCGGCAATCGCTGCTCGAAAGAAACATAGGCCAGACTCGAGCCATCCGGCGACCACGATGGCGACATCAGCGGCTCGCGAGATTGCATCACGACATGCGGGTTTTCGCCGTCGGCGTCCGCGACGATGAGCTGATAGGTCTTGTCGGGCAGATGCCCCAGCACCGAGATGTAAGCAATGCGCGTGGAGAATGCGCCGCGGATACCCAAGATTTTTTCAAACACGGCGTCGGCGATTTGATGGCCCGCGGATCGCAAGCCGGCACGATTGGAGCTAATCTGAAAGCCCAGCAGGCGCTGCTTGGTGAGCACGTTATACAGCTCGTAAGTGATGCTGTAGCGATCCGGGCCGTCCGCCTGCATGGAGCCCACGACCATGTAGTCGTTGTTGAGTCTGCGCCAGTCATCGAATCCGATATTGGCGCCGGTGTGCGGCTGCTCGATCATGTCCTTGCGGTCCATGGTCTTGAAGCGGCCGCTGCGCGCCAGATCGTCGCTCACCAGCTGTGCGACATCGAACGAAGCGGCGGTCAATTCCGCCGACGCGAACGGCACGACAGCGATTGGAATGGCTTCCGTCTGGCCTTTCGTGACCTCGACGACAAACTCGCTGGCGTGCGTAAAAGGGCACGCCCACGTCAGCACGAGGACAGCCAAACAGGAAAACAGCTTGTGCATGGGTAACTCTATTCGTCAGGATGAAAGTGAATCACAAGGTTGCGCTCGAATAATGCCGGGTCCGGGGGCGCCGGCAAGGGTGAGGCTCGGTATACAGCATTTTCGATCGACTGCCGGGCCGCGGCGTCCCCGTTGCACTGGCTGACGTGAGCGCTTGTCACCTCGCCGCCCGGAATCTGTGTAATGTTTACAATGCAATCGAGCCCGGCACGCGCCGACGGCGGCTTGATCCACGCATTCTGAATTCTGGCGGCGAGCCGCGCAATGTATTGTGCCCGTGCTGGACTCGCCTCCACTGCGCTCACATGTTCCTCCTCGGCCAGCTGACGCTTGAGTTCCGCCTCGCGCTCTGCCTTTGCTTTGAGATCCGCGGCACGCTTGGCATCATCGGCCTGCTTTGCCTCTGCCGCGCGCTGCGCGTCCTCCGCGCGTTTGGCATCCTCCGCCCGCTTCGCGTCCTCGGCGCGTTTCGCATCCTCGGCACGCTTCGCGGCGGCGACTTTTTGCGCCTCGCTGCTAGCCCTCGCCGCCTCGGCTTGCTTGGTGCGCTCCACTTCGGCCGCAGCGCTCTTAGCCTCCTCCGCCGCCTGCTGCTTTGCCGCGGCCATTTGCGCATCGGCGGCGGCTTGCGCGGCGGCAGCGTCCGCGGCTGCTTTTGCGTCCGCGGCCGCGCGCACCCGCGCCGCTTCTTGCTCGGCGCGCTCGGTCAGCGCACGCTGCGCGGCGTGCAGGACTTGTGAATCGACGACCACGGCATCGACCGGAATCGGCTGCATCGTGGGCAGTGAATGGTTGACGGAAATCAGCGTCGCCGCCAGCAGCGCGGCCGCCAGCGCCCCATGCAGAACCACGGACAAGACGATCGGCCAGGAGTGTTCACGAACGAAACCAGGCATTAGCGCGCCCCGCTGGCAGCTCCATTGGCAGGGCGTGCGCCAGGCACATTGTGCACCGGGTCAGTCAGGAAACCCACCTTCGAGGCGCCGGCTTTCTGCAGCAGCACCATGGCGCGCACGACCGTGCCATACGGCACGGTGGTGTCGGCCTTGACCAGAACCGGCGTCTGCGGATCGCGGCGCAGGAGCGCGGCGGTGCGCGAGCTCACGGTCGACTCGGACACGGGTTGATCTTGATTCTGACCAAAATTGATATATAAGCGCCCACTCGAATCGATGGTCAGGATCAGCGGCTCGTGTTTTGCCAGGAAATCCGCATCGATCGGCTTCGCGCCCGCGTCGGGCAAATCCACCTTGACCCCTTCCTTGAGCAAGGGCGCCGTAATCATGAATATGATCAGCAACACCAGCATGACGTCGATGTACGGCACGACGTTGATTTCGCCCATCAACCGTCGGCGGCGTTGCGGCGTCGGCATGGACTAACCCTGCACCCGCGTCGATCCGTGCCGCTGCAAGATGGTGGAGAATTCTTCGACGAATGTATCGAAGCGCAGCTCCAGGCGGCTGACCTGGTCGGCGAGGCGGTTGTAGGCGATCACGGCGGGGATGGCCGCAAACAGGCCCACGGCCGTTGTGATCAGCGCTTCGGCAATGCCGGGTGCGACCGCCGCGAGCGTCGCCTGTTGCACATTGCCGAGATTGTGGAACGCCGTCATGATCCCCCAGACCGTGCCGAACAATCCCACGTAAGGACTGGTCGAGCCGACCGTGGCCAAGATCGCCAGGTGTTCCTCCAAGCGATCCAACTCGCGCAGTTGCGCCACCCGCATCGCGCGCCGCGCGCCGTCCAATAGCTGCTCCGCCGGCACCCCTTGCTGGCGCAGCCGGCTGAACTCGCCGAACCCCGACTCGAAAATGCTTTGCAGACCCGTACCCGCGCGTCCCTTGGTCTCAATATTGCGGTACAGGGTGGCAAGATCGCCCCCGGCCCAAAATGCGGTTTCAAACTTCACGGCCTGGCGGCGCGAGCGCCCGATCACCTGGCTCTTGCGAAAGATCACGGCCCAGGACGTCACTGACGCGATCAGCAGCAGCCCCACCACCACCTGCACGATGGGACTCGCATCCAGCACCATGCTCCAAACCGACAAGTCATTGGGCATTGCGCCACTCCGTGAAAAGATCCTTGGGGATGGCACGCGGCTTCAGCGTGCCGGAATCGAGGCAGGCAACTCTTACAGTGGCATCGATCAATTGCTCGCCGCCCCGCTCTATTGTTTGCTTGAAATGTATTGTGGCACCCGCCAGACGCTCAAGGGTAGCCGTGACGAGAATTTCATCATGCAGCACCGCAGGCCGCAAAAAATCAACGGTAATATTTACCACGACAAACTGCAGCTGCCGTTCGGCGCGCAATTGCTGCTGATCTATCCTCAAGGCCCGCAGCCAATCGGTGCGGCCGCGCTCCAGGAACTTCAAGTAATTCGCGTAGTACACGACGCCGCCCGCATCGGTGTCTTCCCAGTAAATATTGAACGATGCGGCGAAGCTTGGCGCAGCGGGCATTTACTGGCTGTCCCGGAATAGCGGCAGATTCATGTCGCGCTCGGGAGGCGTCAAGCGAAAATGCGCGTACGCGGCCCGCGTCGCGACGCGCCCGCGCGCGGTACGCATCAAAAATCCCTGCTGAATGAGAAACGGTTCGACGACATCTTCGATGGTGCCGCGCTCCTCGCTCATCGCGGCGGCCAAGCTGTCCACGCCCACCGGTCCGCCATCGAATTTCTCAATGATCGTCAACAGCAGCTTGCGGTCGAGCATGTCGAATCCTTCCGGATCCACTTCCAGCATCGTGAGCGCCGCCAGCGCGACTTCTCCATTGATGATTCCGGCGGCTTTTACTTCGGCAAAATCGCGCACCCGGCGCAGCAGCCGATTGGCGATGCGCGGCGTGCCGCGCGAGCGCTCCGCGATGCGGTCGGCGCCGTCTTGCTGCAGGTTCAGCTTCAGAATCGACGCGCTGCGAGTCACGATCTGTGTCAAATCGGCGGTGCTGTAGAATTCGAGCCGCTGCACGATCCCGAAGCGATCACGCAGCGGCGAAGTCAACAAGCCGGCCCGGGTGGTGGCGCCTACCAGCGTGAATGCCGGCAGATCCAGTTTGATCGAGCGCGCGCCAGGACCTTCGCCAATCATCAGGTCGAGCTGCGAGTCCTCCATGGCCGGGTACAACACTTCCTCGACCACCGGACTGAGGCGGTGTATTTCGTCGATGAAGAGCACGTCCCGGGGCTCCAGATTGGTGAGCAGTGCCGCCAAGTCGCCGGCGCGCTCGAGCACCGGGCCTGAGGTTTGCCGCAGATTCACTTTCAGCTCGTTGGCGATGATGTGCGCCAGGGTCGTCTTGCCGAGGCCCGGCGGCCCGAATATCAGGACGTGGTCCAGGGCCTCGCCGCGCATGCGCGCCGCCTGGATGAAAATATCCATCTGTGTTTTGACGTTCGGCTGCCCGATGTAATCGGCGAGGGTCTTGGGCCGTACTGCCCGATCGATGACTTCATCGTCGCGGCGGCTGGTGCTGGCGATAACCCGATCTTGTTCGATGCTCATACGCCCATGCTCATACGCCCATGCTCATACGCGAATTCTCATGCGCGATTCTAAGGTTTCACCGCGGATTTTAAGGCGCGCCGAATGATTTCGGTGGTCGACAGTCCCGGCTCATCGGCCGACTTCAACAGCCGTGTGACTTCCGGGGGCTTGTACCCTAAGGCGATCAGTGCGCTGAACGCCTCGCTTTGCGCCGACTGCGGGGCGCCGGGGTTCAGCGGGTTGCCCGCAAGGGCGGGCAGGGAAAGTTTCTGCACGCTGTCGCGCATCTCAATGATGATTCGTTCCGCGGTTTTTCGGCCGATGCCGGGAATTCGCTGCAGCATGGCCACATCCTCGGCCTCGATGGTGCGCAGAAAATCCTCCACGCTCGCCCCGGACAGCACACCCAATGCGATCTTGGGCCCCACTCCCGATACTTTGAGCAGCCCGCGGAACAAGCGCCGCTCGCTGTCGGTTCCGAAGCCGAACAGAATGTGCGCATCCTCGCGCACCACCAAGTGAGTGAACAGCGCGACCGGTTCACCGGTGGACGGCAGTCCGTAAAAAGTCGACATCGGCGCTTCCAATTCATAGCCGACGCCATTGACATCCAGCATTAGGGTTGGCGGTTGCTTCATCGCCAGCCGGCCCTTGAGGAAGCCGATCATCCGCTTAAAGCCGCCCGCAGCAGAATCGTCCGCCCGCGCAGCGCGTGGCACACCGCCGCGGCCAGGGCGTCGGCCGCGTCCGCGGGTACAGGCCCGTCGAGCTTCAGCAGGCTTCTCATCATCAGCTGCACCTGCGCCTTTTCGGCATTGCCGGTACCGACCACCGCTTGCTTGATCTGGCGCGTCGCGTATTCGAACACTTCCACCTTGGCGTTTGCCGTACCGCAAATGGCCGCACCGCGCGCCTGGCCCAACTTCAAGGCGCTGTCGGGGTTGCGATTCATGAAAACCTTCTCAATGGCAATTTCCTGCGGCTGATATTGCGCCACGATGGTCTGCATACAGCGGAAAATTTCGCATAAGCGGGACGCAAAATCGGCCTGACTGGTGCGGATGACGCCGCTCGCCACGTAGGTCAAACGGGAGCCCGCGGCATCCAATACGCCGAAGCCGGTGCGCTGCGAGCCCGGATCGATGCCGAGCACGCGGATGGCCGCGAGCTCACGCTGGCGCAATTTGATTCGTCGTAGGGGCTGGCATAGCCCTTGTATGATACCGGCAATAGCCGCTTAAACCCACCCAAAGCATGGAAACCACCGCACCCGTTCGGGCCGCCAGCGGCAGATTGCAGGCCGCCATCACGGCGTTGCGCGAGATCGAATTGCCTGCCGAAGGCGAGGCAGTGCGCAGCGCCGCTTTGGAGGTGGCCGACATTGTGCGCTCACTGGACGCGGACGACGATGTCGTCATTGCCGCGATGATTCAACCGCTGCTCGACTTGGGCGTCATCGAGCGCGAGGGTGCCTTGAAGCGCTTCGGCGCGGAGCCGCTGCGCCTCGCCTTGAGCTTACGCCAACTCGGGGAGTTCGGCCTGCCGGCCGATTGGGCTCCGGAGCGCGGGCTCGAAGCGGCGCAGGCCGAAGCCTTGCGCAAGATGCTGCTGGCGGTGATCGGCGATGTGCGCCTCGTCGTGGTGCGCCTTGCGGAACAGCTGCAGCGGATGCGCTCGGCCAAGGGCGTGGGCGGGGCGCGGCAGCGCAAGCTCGCGATCGAGACGCGTGAGGTGTATGCGCCGCTCGCCAACCGCCTCGGGGTGTGGCAGGTCAAATGGGAACTGGAAGACCTGGCATTTCGGTATCTGGAACCGGTGCAGTACAAACATATTGCGGCCGCGCTGAAAACCCGTCGTTCCGAGCGCGAACGCTACGTCGAAGAATTGAAGACGGTGCTTGAGATCGCGATGCGCGGCGCCGGCATCGAAGCGACCATCGAAGCGCGGCCCAAACACATCTTCAGCATCTGGAAAAAAATGCAGGTGAAACAGCTGGCTTTCGAGCAGCTGATGGATATTCGTGCGGCGCGTGTGCTCGTGAACAGCATTGCCGATTGCTATGGGGCGCTCGGCGTGGTGCACTCGCTGTGGCAATTCATTCCCGGCGAATTCGACGACTACATCGCCACCCCGAAAGGCAATCTGTACCGATCCATCCATACGGCCGTGATCGGTCCCGGCCAAGAGCCGGTCGAGATTCAGATCCGCACGCACGACATGCATGCCGACTCCGAACGCGGCGTCGCGGCGCATTGGCGCTACAAGGAAGGCGGCCGCGGCAATCAAGCCTACGAGCGAAAAATCAACGAGCTGCGCTCGCTTCTGGCGCCCGACGAAGGCACCGGCGGCAGCCGCGATTTTCTCGATCGGGTTCGCGTCGATCTGTTTCAAGACCGCATCTATGTGATCTCGCCCAAGGGCGAAATCGTCGATGTACCGGTCGGCGGCACACCGCTTGATTTTGCCTATCAAGTGCACACGGATTTAGGTCATCGGACGCGCGGCGCCAAGGTCAATGGGCGCATGGTGCCGCTCGACTATCGCCTCAAGAACAGCGAAACCGTGGAGATCATTACCGCCAAGACCTCGCAACCGTCACGCGACTGGCTTTCCGCCCAATCGGGATTTTTGGCGAGTCCGCGCCATCGCAACAAGGTACGGGCGTGGTTTCGCAAACAGAACGAAACGCAGAACCGGGTCGAGGGCCGCGCCATGCTGGAGCGGGAATTGCAACGCCTTGGCGTCAAGAGTGCGCCCATGCCTGAACTGCTGCGCGAACTGGAACTGAATAGCGCCGAGTCGCTCCACGAGGCCCTGGGCTTGGGAGAGATCAGCGCCGCGCAAGTCGCCGGCGCGATGCAGCGCTTGCTGCATACGCGCGAAACCCGAAGCGAACGCGCTCGGCCGCATGCCAGCACCGCGCGCCCGCCCGAGGCCGAAGTGCAAGGAATCGGCGATCTCTTGTCGACCTATGCGCGCTGCTGCAAGCCCGTGCCGCCTGAACCCATCGCCGGCTACATCACCGTGGGACGCGGGGTGAGCATCCACAGTCAGGCGTGTGCCAATCTGGCGCGGTTGACGCTTAAGTCGCCGGCTCGCGTGCTCGCCGTCGACTGGGGCAAACTCGCGGGGGGTGAATTTCCGGTCGATATCGAAGTGCAGGCTTTCGACCGCCGCGGCCTGGTGCGCGATGTCAGTGCCGCGTTGGCAGATGAGAAAATCAGCATCCAGGGGATGACCACGGTCACCGATAAGCGAGACAGTGTGGCGCACATGCGCATCGGCATCTCGATCTCCGGATTGCCGCAACTGTCCAAAGTTCTGGCGCGCATCGCGCAGCTGCCGAACGTCATCAGCGCTAGACGAAAGAAATAGGCTCTATGGGGCGGCGCTGTAAGGAATCGAGACGGTACCGGTCTGGTGGGTTCCCGCGCTGTTCACGTAGCTGAAGCCAAACGCCAGCGTGGCGCTGGCCGCAGCAGTCGGCGCGTAGGTCAGCACGACTTGGCAGGTTGTGCCGACACTCACGCTGGCGCAGGCGAAACTGCTCACCGGCGCAGTCCAGCCGAGCGGCAGCGTGGAAAGATCCGCCGCCAATCCGCTGGCGAAATTACCATCATCGGTGATGAAGGTGACCGTCACCGCATTGCTGCTGCCGGTGACTGCCGCCAACATGGTTGGAGTGGCGGTACCCACCACATTGTCATTCGTCGTGGTCTGGTACGGGATGCCGACCGAGCCGCTCTTCGACTCGCCGGCGTTGTTCACGTAGGAGTAACCGAGATT
>DATNKC010000273.1:0-2827 GCA_035603615.1 Steroidobacteraceae bacterium
AAGCGAGCTTCTTGTCCCATAGCGCCTGTTGCTCAGCGCGACTGTCCGCCAGAGGGTCCGTCACTCCCTCTGGTACATGCCCGCTTCCGATGAGTTTGAAGTCTGATGGCGGCCTGGCGCTGCCAGATTCGATGTCGCGCAACTTCTTAGCGGCGTCCTCGAGACCGCTCAAGTAGTCTTCGCCGACGAGCACAGCGCGATTGAGCCTGCCGCGACTGGTAATGACTATTTTGCGCCCACGATGAGCCGTGACCGTTTCAAAGAGGTCGAAGAATTTCTGGCGGGCGGTGGAAATCGTGAATATTGGCGGCGCCATAGCTGTCCGTCCACATGTACAAGTAACTTGTACACTATAGGCCGGTAGCGGCGCGAAGACAACGCTGAAACCCGCCGGTTACCTCGGCACTGTGAATTTGACCGGGCCCGTTTGGCCTGGGGCGATAGGACGAACGCTACACCAATCGGTCAAAATCGCCGGGCCCCGGAATTAGTGCGCCCGCACCTGGCTCTTCACCCGGCCGACCCGTCGCTTCTTCTCGCCCGCCATCGCCTCCGGCGGCTTCACCGGATCGGCCGGGGCCGGCAGCGGCACCGGCATGTGAGTCAGCGCCACCTGCAGTACTTCATCGATCCATTTCACCGAGCGGATATCGAGCTTTTCCTTGATGTTATCGGGAATCTCGGCCAGATCCTTGGTGTTGTCGTCGGGGATCAATACGGTCGTGATACCCCCACGGTGTGCCGCCAGGAGCTTCTCCTTGAGTCCGCCGATCGGCAGCACTTCCCCGCGCAGCGTGATCTCGCCCGTCATGGCGACGTCCGAGCGCACCGGAATTTTGGTGAGCGCGGAGATCAAGGCGGTGGCCATGCCGACGCCGGCGCTGGGACCGTCCTTCGGCGTGGCGCCTTCGGGCACGTGAATGTGCACGTCGGCCTTTTGATAGAAATCCACATCGAGTCCGAGCACAGCTGAGCGGCTGCGCACCACAGTCATGGCCGCTTGGATGGACTCTTGCATCACTTCGCCCAGTTGGCCGGTGTGCGTGAGCTTGCCCTTGCCGTTGACAACGGCGGCTTCGATGGTCAACAGCTCGCCACCGACTTCGGTCCACGCCAAACCCGTCACCTGGCCGACGCGGTTGCTCTCCTCGGCCTTGCCGTAGCGGAAGCGTCGCACACCCAAGTACTTGTCCAGATTGTTCGAATCGACCGTCACGGTCTTTTCGGCCGGCGCCAGCAGCAGCTGTTTCACTGCTTTGCGTCCGATCTTGGAGATCTCGCGCTCGAGATTTCGAACGCCGGCTTCGCGAGTGTAGAAACGAATCATGTGGTGAATGGCGGCATCGGCAACGACGAGTTCGCCGTCCTTCAACCCGTTCTGTTTGATCTGTTTCGGCAGCAAGTAGCGCCGCGCGATGTTGCTCTTTTCATCTTCGGTGTAGCCGGGGATGCGGATCACTTCCATGCGATCCAAGAGCGGCGCAGGAATATTCAGGCTATTCGCCGTGCAGACGAACATCACTTCGGACAGGTCGAAATCCACTTCCAGATAATGATCGTTGAAGGTGCTGTTCTGCTCCGGGTCGAGCACCTCGAGCAGGGCCGATGAAGGATCGCCGCGGAAATCCGTGGACATCTTGTCGACTTCATCGAGCAGGAACAATGGATTGCGGACCCCGCACTTGGCGAGATTCTGAATGATCTTGCCGGGCATCGATCCGATGTAGGTGCGGCGATGGCCGCGAATCTCCGCCTCGTCGCGCACGCCGCCCAACGACATGCGCACGAACTTGCGGTTGGTGGAGCGCGCCACGCTCTGACCCAAGGAGGTTTTGCCCACGCCGGGGGGACCCACGAGACAGAGGATTGGCCCGCGAAGATTCTTCACGCGCTGTTGCACCGCCAGGTACTCGACGAGGCGCTCCTTGACCTTCTCCAGGCCGTAGTGATCGGCCTCGAGTACTTTCTCCGCAGCCGCGATGTCCAGGTGGACCTTGCTGCGCTTCTTCCAGGGAGACTTGACCAGCCAGTCGATGTAGTTGCGCACCACCGTGGCTTCCGCCGACATCGGCGACATCAGTTTCAGTTTAGCGAGTTCGGAATTGGCCTTCTCACGCGCCTCTTTGGGCATGCCCGCTGCTTTGATGCGCTTTTCAAGTTCGCCAATTTCATTCGGCGCATCGTCCAGTTCCCCCAGCTCCTTCTGAATGGCCTTCATCTGCTCGTTCAGGTAGTACTCGCGCTGGCTCTTTTCCATCTGCTGCTTGACCCGGCCGCGGATACGCTTCTCGATTTGCAGCACATCCATCTCGCCTTCAATCACGGCCAGCATGTGCTCGAGGCGTTTGCGCACGTCAGGAATCTCGAGAACCTTTTGTTTCTCGGAAAGCTTCAGGGACATGTGCGCCGCGACGGTATCGGCCAGGCGCCCAGCCTGTTCGATGCCCGCCAAGGAGGTCAGAATCTCCGGCGGCACCTTTTTATTCAATTTGACATATTGTTCGAACTGCGTGATCACCGAGCGGGTCAGGACGTCCATCTCGCGCTCTTCATAGCGCTCCTGGTCCGGCAGCGGTGTGACCTCGGCGGAAAAGAACTCGCCTTCGGTGAGTTTTTCGATGACCGCGCGATCCACGCCCTCGACCAGCACTTTGACCGTGCCGTCAGGCAGCTTTAGAAGCTGCAGGATGGTCGCGATGGTACCCACCCGGTACAAGTCGTCGGCTTTCGGATCGTCGACATCGGCCTGTTTCTGGGCGACCAGGAGAATCCGCTTGTCGGCCTTCATGGCCAGATCCAATGCGACAATGGATTTTTCGCGCCCGAC
>DATNKC010000274.1:0-5787 GCA_035603615.1 Steroidobacteraceae bacterium
CTATCGCGGCCGGCGCGAAAAGAAGCGCGAGTACCGCGCGTTGTGGATCACGCGCATCAATGCGGCATCGCGGCTTTGCGGTATGACCTACAGCACGCTCATCGACGGTCTTAACAAGGCGGGCCTTGCCATCGACCGCAAGGTGCTTGCGGATCTGGCGATGCACGACATGCCGGCCTTTACGGCGATCGCGGAAAAAGCCAAAGCCAGCCTCGCGGCGTAAGCTCGTGGGCGCAGCCGAATCCCTCTCAGCGCTGGTCGACCAGGCGCTCGCCGATGTCGACGCGTCGACGGATTTGGGCGCGCTCGATGAGGTGCGGGTGCGGCTGCTCGGCAAGAAGGGGCTGCTCACCGAGCAGCTCAAAGGCTTGGGTGCCTTGTCCGCCGCGGAGCGTCCTGCCGCGGGCCAGCGCATCAACGATGCCAAGGCGGCGATCCATGCCGCGCTCGAAATGCATCGGATTCGGCTGGAACAGGCCGCGATGCAGCGCGAGCTGGCCAAGGGGACCATCGATGTCAGCTTGCCCGGCCGCGGCCAGGAGCCGGGCAGCCTGCATCCTGTGACGCGAACGCGTTTGCGGGTCGAGAAAATCTTCGGGCAAGCGGGGTTTCAGGTGCTCACGGGACCGGAGGTGGAAGATGACTTCCACAATTTCGAGGCCCTGAACATCCCGAAGAATCATCCCGCGCGCGCCATGCACGATACATTCTACTTTCCCGATGGCAGGCTGCTGCGCACGCACACCTCGCCCGTGCAGATCAGAACCATGCGCTCGCAACCGCCGCCGTTGGCCATCATCGCGCCGGGCCGCGTGTACCGCATCGATTCGGACATGACCCACACGCCCATGTTTCATCAAGTCGAAGGCATGGTGATCGGCGAGAGCATCAGCTTCGCCAATTTGAAAGCCATGCTGCACACCTTCTTCGAGCGGTTTTTCGAGCGGCCGTTGGCGATGCGGCTGCGGCCTTCGTATTTTCCGTTCACCGAGCCGTCCGCCGAAGCGGACATCGAATGTGTGTTCTGCGATGGCAAGGGTTGCCGGGTCTGTAAACAAACCGGCTGGCTCGAGATTTTGGGCTGCGGGATGATTCATCCCAATGTCTTGAACGCCGCGGGTATCGATAGCGAGCAATGGCAGGGGTATGCTTTCGGCATGGGCATCGACCGTCTCGCCATGTTGCGCTATGGCGTCGATGATTTGCGCTTGTTCTTCGAGAATGATCTGCAGTTCCTGAAACAATTTCCGTGAATGTGAATCACCTGCCGTGAAAGTTACCTATCGATGGTTGCAGCAATTTACGCCGATCAGCGCATCGCCTGCTGAACTGGCTGCGCAGCTGACCATGGCCGGACTCGAGGTGGAATCGATCAGCCCGGTGGCACCGCCTTTCGCGGGCGTCGTGGTCGGCGAGGTACTCGAGGCGGGACGGCATCCGGACGCGGAGAAATTATCGCTTTGCCAAGTCACCACGGATGGCAAGAACAGATTGCAAATCGTCTGCGGTGCGAAAAACGTGCGCGCGGGTCTGAAGGTTGCGGTGGCCATGGTCGGCGCGCAGCTGCCGAACGATGTCCACATCAAACGCGCCGTGCTGCGCGGTCAGGAGTCCAATGGCATGCTTTGTTCGGCGCGCGAGCTTGGGCTTGGCGATGAACACGACGGCATCATGGAGCTGGCAGCTTCACTGCCGCTGAATCAAGACGTGCGCGAAGCCTTGGATCTCGATGACTGGATCCTCGAAGTGAATGCGACGCCGAATCGTGGCGATTGCATGAGCGTGTTCGGCATCGCGCGGGACTACGCGGCTGCGAGCGCGCGCCGTCACCTTAAATTTGCAGGCCAGCCCGTCGCCGCAAGCGTACAGGCAGTATTTCCCGTGTCGTTGCAATCATCCGCCTGCCCGGTGCTCACCACACGCGTGGTTCGGGGCGTGCGGCCACAGGCGCAATCGCCCGAGTGGCTGCGTGAGCGCTTGCGCCGAGTCGGGATCAACAGCATTTCCGCGGTCGTCGATGTGACCAACTACGTGATGACGGAGTTGGGCCAGCCGCTGCATGCTTATGATGTCGCCAAGCTGAGCGAGGGGATCGTGGTGCGGGCGGCGAGACCCAAGGAGCGCATTACCCTGCTCGATGACAAGGAATACGAGCTCGATCCCGATTTCTTGGTAATCGCCGATGCCAGCGGGGCAATCGGGCTGGCGGGCATCATGGGCGGCCGGGGTACTGCGATTTCTGATTCGACCACGGATGTGTGTTTCGAGTCCGCTCATTTCACACCCGACGCAATCGCGGGGCGCGCGCGGCGCCTAGGTCTATTTACCGACGCCGCGCAGCGTTTTGAGCGCGGCGTGGATCCTAACTTGACGAGCATTGCAATCGAGCGCGCCACTCAATTGCTGCTCGAATGCGCGGGCGGCGCGCCGGGTCCGACGCAAGTGAGCCGTCTCAAGGACGCTGCCGTAACCGATGATCATTGGGTGACTTTGCGTCGCGATCGAGTGACGCGATTGCTGGGCGCGCCGGTGCCGGACAATGAAGTGCACGCCGTCATCAGCGCCATCAGCGAGCGAGTCGAGGCCATGTCCGGAGGTTGGCGGGTGCGCAAGCCTTCGTACCGCTTCGACATCCGCATCGAAGCGGATCTCATCGAGGAGGTGGCGCGCTTGCGAGGCTTCGACAAGATCGAAGAGCTGCATGCAACCGCTCCGCAAATAGCGGGTACTGCCACCGAGGCTAAAGTTTCGAACGACCGCCTGGGACTGGCCATGGCCGATCGGGGCTATCGCGAGATGATCAGCTATGCCTTCGTCGATCCGGCTCTGCAGCAACAGCTTTTCCCGGACGTTCCCGCCTTGAAGCTCGCCAATCCCCTCTCCGCAGAGTTGAGCGAGATGCGCGTGTCGCTGTGGCCGGGTCTGGTGCATAGCTGCCGCGAAAACCTAAGGCGTCAGCAGACCCGGGTGCGCTTATTCGAAATCGGCAATCGATTCAACGTCGCGCGCGATTCCGGCGGGGAGGAACTCAAGGAAGTCGAGTCGCTCGCTGCAATCGCAACGGGCTCGCGATGGCCGCAACAATGGGGTAGCAGCACCGATCAGCTGGATTTTTATGATGTGAAGTCCGACGTGATGGATCTGCTGACGTTGACCGGGGATATATCGAGCGTGCGATTTGTCCCCGAGACGCTGCCGGTGCTGCGACCGGGTCGCAGCGCGCGTATCTACCGCAACTCGACGCCGATCGGGTGGGTAGGAGAGATGCACCCGCAGATCCTCAAGGCGCTCAATTTTGCGGCGACCGCATTTTTATTTGAATTAGATATCGCATCAGCATTCGTTTGTAAACAATTGAAATATCAAAAGGTATCTAAGTTCCCGAGCGTGCGACGAGATTTGGCGATCGTCGTGGACGAAAGCGTCCCTCTCGCAGTTTTGCAGGAAAATGTTACTGTTAGTGCGTCAGGTCTATTAAGCGAGTTGCGGGTATTCGATGTCTATCGGGGCCCCAGCATAGAAACTGGACGAAAAAGTGTCGCTTTAGGCTTGATTTTACAGGACTCTTCCCGCACTCTAACCGACGTTGACGCAGATGCCGTGGTAACCGCAGTGGCTGCCCGGTTACGGGATGTATTGAGCGCCACAATAAGAGATCAATAAGCATGGCAGCCCTAACGAAGGCAGAAATGGCCGAGGCCCTGTTCGATCAATTGGGGCTCAATAAACGCGAGGCGCGCGAGCTCGTGGATCTGTTTTTTGAGGAGATTCGTGCGGCCCTCTCTTCGGGCGAACAGGTGAAGCTTTCGGGTTTTGGAAACTTCGATTTGCGTGACAAGAATCGGCGTCCTGGGCGCAATCCGAAAACCGGCGAAGAGATTCCGATCAGCGCCCGCCGCGTGGTCACATTTCGTCCTGGTCAGAAACTGAAGGCGCGCGTCGAGGCATATGCTGGAACCAAGCAACAATAGCGATCTGCCGCCGATTCCGGGGAAGCGCTACTTCACCATCGGCGAAGTGAGCGACTTATGCGGCGTCAAGCCGCACGTACTGCGCTACTGGGAGCAGGAATTCCCGCAGCTCAAACCGGTCAAGCGGCGCGGCAACCGGCGCTACTATCAGCGCCAGGACGTGCTGATCATTCGCCAGATTCGCAGCCTGCTCTATGAACAGGGCTTTACCATCGGCGGAGCCCGCAATCGACTCACGGGCGACGATGCGCAGGTGGATCTCAATCAGAGCCAGCAACTGATTCATCAAATGCGACTGGAACTCGAGGAATTGATCAAGATTCTGCGCCGCTGAAGCCTCTCGCGATTCAAAGTCTTTGCCGCCCAATTGGGCTATCATTCACATCCGGTCGGGGCGTGGCGCAGCCTGGTAGCGCACTTGCATGGGGTGCAAGGGGTCGCAAGTTCGAATCTTGTCGCCCCGACCAATTATTTACTGGGCGGTCTGGCGCAAGCCGTCCCGTTCGATACTGGCCTTACCGATCAAGTGGCTCAACTTGGTAGCCGCCAATGGTCTCGGATGAACGGAATCATAGAAGTCCTCATCCCGCAAACTGCTCTGTAGATCGAGATAGCTGGCTCCTTCGTGGCTCAGCGCAGCCGAAAAGCCTTGTGCCTTGTCCCGTTGATAAACCGCGAACATGGGTACGCCGTCCGCGTGCCACTGGGGAATCGGCAGGTCCACGATGATCGCCCGATCCCCGTTGCGCGTTATCCGATCGACGATCTGGTCGAGCATGACGAAGTTGGCGGGATCGATTTGCGTGCACATCGCCTTGCGCTCTTCGATCAGCTTTTGCCGATCTGCCACGTCGACGGTCACATTGTTTTGCGCCATCTGGTCCACGGTCACAGGCCCCGCGTCGCCAAAGATCGCAAATCGAGCGAACGACCTTCCCGCATCCTCAAGCGAGCCCCACACTCGCTGCTCGACGAGCAGCGGACGGATCGCGGTCAACGCGGGCAACAGCAGGCTGCGGGGGATGGTGCGCACCACCGACTTGTCCGGCCCGAAGCGATATAGACCGTAGCGGGTTAGTTGTTGGTTGAGGCTGTCCAAAACCGTGCCATGCACCGTGCAAAACGGCCCGTACCACACACCGATCACGAAGATATTGCGACCCCGGGTAACGGGCGACACCGACTCGTCCGCCAGTTCGACGAGCCGCTCCATCTCGGCGAGGCCGCTGCCGTCCACCGAGATATTCGCCACGGCGAAACCCGGCACATCGAACTCGCTGGCCAGAACCTTCTGGAAATTCGACGCACCGACGAGAATGATCTGCGGGCGAGCGGTCGATAGGGCGCTGCGATTGTAGATCGCCGCGAGCTCGCCCGTCGTTCCGAAAAAGGCGTCGGACCTCAGCGATCCGGTGTCGAGTTGCCGACTGAGCTTCAGGCCGTTGAACAGCAGCGATGTGCCGAAGATCATTATGGCGTACAACCCCATCGCCGTCAGGACGGCGATCAGCGAGTAGCGCAAGAATGACATGCTCAAAACGCCTTGTAGATGAATTCGGGGATCGAACTGACCATCAGCAAGACAAGATTGATCGCGAGCAGCGCGCGCAAACCCAACCAGATGGCCGCCGCATCCTGTCCATGTCGCGGGAAGGCTGCATCTCGCCAGCGCGCCACCGCGGGTTCGATGCGCCCCACACTGATCAGAATTGCGGCGCAAGCGCCCGCCATCAATGCCAACATGGTGAGCCTGCGTACCCTCGAGCTGCCCGCCAGAATGCCCGTGAGATCAAGCGAGACCAGCGCCACGACCATC
>DATNKC010000275.1:0-3500 GCA_035603615.1 Steroidobacteraceae bacterium
GACCAGACGGCGCAGGTCAGCGCCTGGAAGCTCGGCAGCGTGGAGGTCGTCTCGTGGAAGAGCAAAGACGGCACCGTGATTGAAGGGGTGCTGCACAAGCCCGCCGACTATGATCCGAAGCGCAAATACCCGCTGCTGGTCAAGATTCACGGCGGCCCCACCGGAGTTTCACAGCCCAGATTTCTGCCCAATGACTATGCATACCCGGTGCAAGCCTTCCTCGAGAAGGGCGCCTTGGTCCTCGAGCCAAATTATCGCGGCAGCGCCGGCTACGGCGCTAAATTCCGCGCACTCAATGTGCGTAACCTCGGCGTCGGCGATATGTGGGACGTGATGAGCGGCGTCGATTCCCTGATTGCCAAGGGCATGGTCGACCCCAACAAGTTGGCCGCCATGGGCTGGTCGCAGGGCGGTTACATTTCCGCCTTTCTCACGACGCACACTGATCGCTTCAAGGCAATTTCCGTCGGTGCCGGCATCAGCGATTGGACCACGTATTACGTCAGCACCGATATCACGCCTTTTACGCCGCAGTATTTAGGCGCGACTCCCTGGGACGACCCGCAGATCTACGCCAAGACCTCGCCCATCACGACCATTCGCCAGGCAAAGACCCCCACCCTGATCCAGCACGGCAGCGCGGATCATCGAGTGCCGGTTTCCGATGCCTTCGAACTATACCGAGGACTGCTCGACCAGCACGTCGATGCGCGATTGATTCTCTACACGGGATTTGGCCATGGCATCGATAAGCCGAAATCGGCGCTGGCGCTGGTGCAGGCGAACCTTGACTGGTTCAGCCATTACGTTTGGAACGAGCCGATTCCTAAAGACTCCGCGCTGTATGGCAGCAGCGAACTGGAAACGAAACATTGATTCGCCGCTTTTGCATCTTAAGCGACCAGCGAGGTGCCCAAGCGCAGCCACTGCGGGCTGATCGCGATTGGATACGCCAGATTCAGCGCGGCGAGGGCAATAGAGCCGCCCCAGCCAAAGGCCGGGTGCAAGCGGCGATTACGCAGGGTATCGATCACCGCGGGGACCATCACGCATAGATCGAACAGCAGCAAAATCGACACGTTGCCCGACACGATGAAGGTGAGGTTGAGCGGTATTCTGGAGAACGCCGATGGCATCATGCAGGCGGTGGCCAGCAGCATCAGCCGTTTGTGATAATCGGGACGACGGCGCATCCCGATTGCGGCGGCGACGAGGCCCGCAAACAGCATCATCTGGACCAGCTCGAAACACAGCACCGTGACGCGGGCATTCGCCTCGGCGGAATGACGGCCGACTTCGCGGGCGGCCGCATTGAACGTCGTTGTCGAGCCCAGTAAGACGACCCCGATCGCGATCACGATTCCGAGGATCCCTAAACGCCGATGCAAATCCGTGCGGCGAGCGGAAATCAGACAGGCCTGGACAAAAAACAGCGCCAGCCAGGAACTCATGACGGCGCCGTGAATATGCAGCCGCGTCGAGAGTTGCGGCGTGCCGAAAATCAGCTTCAGATAGTAGCTGGGCGCAAATCCCCAAAACACCAATCCGAGAGCAACCAGGCCCGCGCCGAAATAGAAACGGCGATCGAAGTGACGGCGTGCAGTCAGAAGGGCATTCATGGGCTCTTCCACTACAACCGAAAAGGATGGCGAATCCCGCCACGCTTTCCTAAAGGATTCTTTTCAGGTAAAGCGCGAGAGCCAGCTCAAAACACGCTCGATCGAGGGTTTGTAAGGCGGACGGATGATGCCGCCGCCCGAGAAGCGCGATTGAATGAACACCGGCTTCTCCTTGGAGAATTGCCGAAACCCGAACTCGCCATGATAGTGGCCTTGTCCGGATGCCCCGACGCCGCCGAAGGGCAGGCCTTCTTGCGCGATGTGCAGCAAGGTATCGTTGATCGACACGCCGCCGGCTATCGTGCCGGCGAGGACCTGATCACGCGCCGCCGAATTCCGGCCGAACCAATAAAGCGCCAACGGCCGCTCATGCCGGTTTATATACGCCAGCGCCTCTACCAGCGTGTCGTAGGGAACAATCGGCAGGACCGGACCGAAGATCTCTTCATTCATGACTCGCATGCTGTCGGTTACATTGAGCAGCAAGGTTGGGGCCAGCTGCCTTGCGGCGGCAGCCACAGACGGATCCAAGGGTTCGATCTCAATGACGGCTGCGCCGCGCGCGCGTGCATCCTCGATGAGTTCGCGCAAACGGCGCAGATGGCGTTCGCTGATGATTGCGGAATAGTCCGGATTTGAGCGGAATTTGGGATACAAACGCGTCATGCTGATGCGTAGTCGCGCAACGAAGCGATCCACATCGTTGCGCGGCACCAGCATGTAATCGGGCGCGATACAGGTTTGTCCCGCGTTGATCAATTTTCCCCACGCGATCCGGTCGATCACGCTCTCGAGGTCACACGAGGCGTCGATGATGGCCGGCGACTTACCCCCAAGTTCCAAGGTGACGGGGGTTAAATTTTTGGCTGCCGCCTGGGCGACTTCCCGTCCGACTGCGGTCGAACCGGTAAAGACCAAGTGGTCAAAGGGCAGGGCGGCAAATAGCTTTCCGACAGAGGCATCGCCCGTCACCGCCGCGACCTCATCGCTTGCAAAAGTCTTGGCGATGGCGTCGGCCAAGGCTCGAGAGAATGCCGGCGTCAGCTCCGATGGCTTCAAAATGGCGCGATTGCCCGCGGCCAACGCGCCAATGAGCGGCGCCAGCGCGAGCTGCAGCGGGTAGTTCCAGGGGCTAATGATCCCGATCACGCCGAGCGGCTGGCGCATGATCATGGATTTCCCCGGACGGTAGGCCAGCGCCGTCGAGACGCGGCGCGCCTTCATCCAGCGCGAAAGATTTTGAATGGCGTGGCGAATTCCGCTTTGTAGAAACAGGGTTTCCGTAATGCGGATCTCTATGCGCGAGCGCGTGCCAAAATCGCTGGAAATCGCGGCGGCAAATTCGTCGGCATGCGACTCGATCAGTAGATTCAAGCGCTTCAGCCGATCCAGGCGTACCGCTCGAGAGGGCAACATGTCCCCCTGAAAGGCATTTTGTTGAATCCGCAGCAGGGCCCGCATTGAATCGGCCGGCGAATCGGGCAGCGAGGTCACAACCGAGGGCGATGAGATCATTTTGGGCTCCCGCGGCATCAACCTGCGATGCGCACCGGTAATTTGCTGAAACCACGCACGAACGCCGAGCGCACACGCGTCGGCTCGCCGACCACTTCGATACGCTCGAAGCGGCGCAAAATCTCTTCCCACAAAATCTTCAACTGCAATTCGGCAAGGCGATTGCCCACGCAGCGATGAATCCCGAAGCCAAATGAGAGATGCTGGCGGGGGCGTTCGCGGTCGACGATGAATCGATCCGGCTCACGAATCGCGGTCGCATCGCGATTGCCGGACAAATACCACATGGCGAGCTTGTCGCCTTGCTTGATTTGCTTGCCGCCGAGTTCCGTGTCCCTCACGGCAGTGCGCCGCATATAGGCCAAC
>DATNKC010000276.1:0-10458 GCA_035603615.1 Steroidobacteraceae bacterium
CGGCAGCGGCGTTCGTCCTCGCAACGGATGCGATTTCCCCTTATGCCGAAACCGCATCCACTGCCCGGCTCGCCGCGTGGGCCGAGTCCGCCGCCGACGACGTCTCGAGCCGTCGACCGCTGCCTCCAAGTCCTACGCCGAACACTACCGCACCGGAAAGCGCGATAGCACCTGGGGCACGCATAAGCCAACACGCCATCGAACAACTCGAGTCGGAGGTTCAGCATGTTGCTTCGGCAGCGCATTGAACGCTCGACGTCCGAGTTGGCTTTCGCCGTCGGCCTGCTGAGCGCTCATTTGGCGCTCGCGCAGGCGCCGCCCGGCCCCGAGCAACCCTGGGCGATCCCAGAATCGGCTATTCAACGCGCCCAGGCCTTGGGCAACTCCGGTTTTGCGGTTCCCCAGAAGAAGTACGATCTGGCCGCACTGGTCGATCTGGCGGAAAGAGCCAATCCAAAAACGCGCGAAGCTTGGGAAGCGGCACGTGAAGCGGCCGCAGGTATCGGGCTCGCGGAAAGCGCGTATCTTCCGCAGCTTTCTTTGCAAGCGATCGGCGGGCTTCAACACACGCCGTTACCGATGCCCAGAAACCTGGTGCCGGCGGGATATTTCGTTTCCGATTCGCGCGAAGTCATTCCCACGCTGGCGCTGAAATGGCTGCTCTTCGACTTCGGCCAGCGCGCCGCCCAAGTGCAGGCCGCGCGCGCAGACTCCTTTGTCGCCAACGTGACCTTCACCGGCGCCCATCAGAAACTCATCTTCGACGTGTCGCAAGCCTATTTTGACTTGGGCGCCGCGCGCGGCAAGCTGCATGCCGCGCAGAAGGCCTTGAGTACGGCGCTGACCACCCAGGATGCCGCCGTTGCCAAGCAGAATAACGGCCTCGCCACGGTGGTTGCGGTCGCACAGGCGCAGCGACAAACCGCTCAAGCACGCTATACGTTGGCAGCGGCCGAGGGCACCGAGCGAACCGCGCGCGCAAATCTCATTGCCGCCCTCGGCGTGCCTGCAGCAACGGAAATCGATGTCGTGGATAGCGCAGAGCTGCCGCTACCGCCCACGCCGGCCGACAGCGTGTCCAAGGCGGTCGATCAAGCTCTCGCACACCGGCCGGATGTCATTGCGGCGCTCGGCAAAGTGGATGCGGCTGAAGCGGCTCTTAAAGGCGAGCGGCGATCCTACTATCCGACGATTGAACTCTCGGGAAAGGCCTTTCAGAACATTGGTTCGTTGAACTCCGACGGCGGCCCTTATTCGAGTATTGACCGGCCCGGACAAAGCATTCTCTTATCGTTCAGTGTTCCCCTCTTTGACGGCGGCATGCGGCGAAGTCGCATCTCCATGGCCGATGCCAAAGCGCGCGAGGCACAAGAACAGCTGGCGGCCGCGCGCGACTCCGCCTCGCAACAGGTGGTGCGTGCCTATAACGGATTGCTGACGAGCCTGGCCGAGTATGATGCCGCCACGGTCTTGAGCCAGGCCGCGCACACGGCCTACGAAGCGGCGTTGCGTTCCTACCGACAAGGGGTCGGAACCTATACGGATCTTGCCACCGAAGAGAACGCCGTCGTCCAAGGCGACACACAGGTTGAAGATGCGCGTGCGAACGCACACACGGCGGCGGCCGCGCTGGCGCTTTCCGTTGGAGCGATTGACGTCGCGGGAGGCGGAGACAATCCCTGATCGAGCGTCGGAACACTCGAGCATGGGGTGTCCGCGTCTTGGTCCGAACTAGACCGCCTTTGGATTATCACGCAAGCGCCGCAGGCTCTCGGCGGCGGGCACGAAGTAATAGGAGCCGGTCAACGGCTGAGTAAAGCGTGTGAGCGCATCGCGCGTGCCGGTTACCAGGCCCGCCATGCTCTCCAGCATTCTCGAGAGCCGTCTCTGGTCTGAGCTAAACCCAACGAACACGGTGCCATGGTCATCGACGGTCCCGTAGGGCATGTTGCGGCGAAAGATGTTTCCAAACTCGTCTTGGTCGGTGCGAGCGACATGCGAGTCTGGCGGCTTGTTTTCCAGCTCGATGCTGTCGAGCTTGGTGCGCCCCATGATGCGCTCCTGCTGTGGAATCGACTGAGCCTCCCATTCAGCGACTTTGTGCCTCCACTTTTGAAGCAATAGTACGGAACCGGCGGCCCCGGGTACCCCTTCGGGCAAGAGTGCCGCGTTAGGAGCGTCGAGCAGCGTCGGATTCTCGGAGCCATCGACGAACCCGGTGAGATCGCGATCGTGTCGGTAAGACCAACTCGAAGTTTCTTCCGCCAGGGAAGCTTGTCCCGCGAGATCATGGACGACACCGCGGGCCATGTCGAAGACAACGTCATAAGCACTACCGGACAGCCATACCAGCGCATCGTGCTGAGTGCTTGGCATCACGAATCCCTCTGTACCCCGGATCTCCTTGTTGAAACCCTCGACGCCCAAAGGTGCGTCCTGAGCGATCTTGCGCCAGAGCTCGGGCCGAAAGCCGATGACGAAGTTCACTCCTCCAGTCGTGGTTCGCGGTTCACGGATCGCAGCAATTGTAGAGGCGAACTCCTTGCATCTTCCCGCGTCGAGAAGGTCGAACTCCAAGTAGGCATGAGAGGAGGTTCCAAGAGCGAAGATGCCGGCCTGAGGCGTGTACATGCCGGCATCATATCAGGGTGACACGCCGTCTCGATCCACAACCGCCGCGAGTCTCGTATAGTCGCGCGCCAGCGCACCCGCCATGAGCTGAAAAGGCGGTGGACCCGAAATGGCTTTTCGCGCATACCATAAACCACCGAGCGCCAATACGCCCCAACCACCACAAACCACCCACGCCACCGCGGTCCGATGCAGGCCATCCCATGCCGAAACGATCACGGCGACCGACAGGAAGCAGGCGAAGATGAGGCCGGCCGCTGCGGAGATGCTCGCGCCGACGGAGGCCTTGACGATCTCGTCGCGAAACTTGTGTAGATCATCTCTGGCGAGCGGACCGTAATGCGGCGCGCGCTCACGCAGAAACTGCAGGATTGATCTGACTTCATGAACTCGGCGAAACATGGTTTAACTCCGCATTGGTGAATCTAGTGGCACGAAGCGTCGATACCGGTTGCGGCGCTGGTCAACACGGCCACGATGGATTCGGCGAGGGCCGCGATTTCTCGTTGATACCCCCCGACTATTTCAGCGTAGCCGCTACGGATCTTCTCCTCGGCCCGAAAAGTACAGGCTGTCACCCGCGCGCCACCGGACCGCGGGTCCGCGGCGGACACGGTCGCACTCCAAGACGCTTGGAGCAGTGCGTACTGCCCCAACTCCGCCTCGAGCTGTTGCACGTCGACGTCGAGCGTCAGCTTGGTGAAGGCGGGTCGCAATCCGCTCAGGCGGTCCAGGCGGCGCTGCAGCTCGAGGCGCAACGCAGCCTTGATTTCTTCGTTCACTGGCGACGCCCAACGCTCATTCTCGAGAATCGTGACCTCGGTCGGCCCGGTGCGAACCAATAGCTCGGCGCGGTTGAGTGGCGGCGGGGTATGGACGACTCGCACATCGATTGCGAGGGATGTCTTCGAAGCTGGCACGGTCTTGTCGGGCGGGGGAGTCAAAGTGTAGTAACGAACGGGCGCCGAGGTACAGCCGACGCCGATGCTCACGAGCCAGGCAACAGCCAACCGTAGGTAGAAGCGGTTCACGGTTTGGCCTCCGAGCTTGACGCCGCGGGTCGCCCCGGCATCTTCTGCGGTCGCCGCCCGCGTAGCAGCGCATCCGGATGACGGTCGATATAGTCGGCCAATTCACGCACGGCCTGCAAGGTGCTGCGGGCCTCCAATAGGGTCTCAGTGAGACCGCGTTGCAAGGGCGATTCCACATCCAAAGTCCGGTTCGCGGTATCCAGCGTGCCGCGCAGGGCCGACAAAGTATCCACGGCGCTCGGCAGGACCCGGCCGTGAAGTTCGCTCAAGGTTTCATGCAGGTCCGTCAGGTCCGTATGCAAATCCGCCGCGATTTGCTCGAGCGGCAAATCATTTACCTTCTTGACCAGACGGCCGATATTTGCTTCCAGTTCCTGAAAGGACCCATTCACCGTCGGCAGTTCGACCGGCCGATCCGACGCATCGAATGCGACTCGAGGGCTTGTGCGCAGAAAATCGAGTGCGATATAGAGCTTCCCCGTTAGCAGGCTTGCCGATCGCGGTTGAGCGCGCAGGCCTCGCTGGACCAAGGTTCCCACGAACGCTGCAAGCGTCTCTTCGCTCTCGGTCTTCCCCTGCGCTGTGAGTATTTCATATGCATCGCCCATGCGGCGGGGATAGAGTTTGGCGGTCACAACGACAGGAAAGGATTTATCGCGACGCTCGTAGCCCAAGTCCACGGCGATGACAGACCCGATGTTTACCCCGACGAATTCGACCGGCGCGCCCACATCGAGGCCGCGCAGCGCCTGTGCGAATCGCATCCGGACATAGTGCGGCTCGCCATCGGGCGGCGCCATCGCCTCGGTTTCGTTTTTGTACAAGGTGAAATCGTTAGGCATGGCCGCCGCCGACACGACTTCGGTCGGCCCGTCGTCGAAGGCGAGGCCTCCGGCAAGCACCGCCGCCAACGATTCGGTTTGCACCTTCAGGCCATCGGCGCCAAGTTTGACGTCGATGCCGCTCGCATTCCAGAAACGCGTTACGGGCTTCACGAAGCCATCGTAAGGCGCCTCGACGAAGGCGGTTACTCGCGTGCTGCCGTCGGGCAGCAGATTCTCATCGATGACGCGACCGACCTGGAACTGCCGAAAATACACCGGCGAACCGATGCTAAGGGAGCCGACGCGGGCGGCGTGCAACTGCAGCTCACGACCGTGCGGACCGTGCGCAAGAGCGGGCGGATTCTCCAACCCGACAAACTCGTGCTCACGGCGCGCGGCGGTACCGGTCTTCATGCCGATATACACGCCCGATAGCAACGTATCGAGGCCCGATACCGAGCCCACGCCAAAGCGCGGTCGCACGATCCAGAATTGAGTATCCTCCTTCAGCAAGCCCGCCGCGTCCTTCGACAGATTGGCGGTCACCACGACCGTTTGGTGATCCGCGCTCAGAACCACCGACGACACTTGCCCCACGGTGACGTCTCGATACTTGACCAGCGTCTTACCCACTTGGACCCCCTCGCCGCTCAGGAAGCTGATTGTGATCTGCGGACCTGCGTTCTCCCAATTCCTGATCAGGAGCGAAATGCCGATGACGGCGGCAGCTATCGGCACCACCCACACCAATCGCGGAATCCAGCGTCGGTTCTGGACCGCCGGCGTGGGAAGCTCCTCTGCAGAAGGTGGCGTGGGCGCCGCGCTCATGCGGGTCGATCCCAGATCAAGCGAGGGTCGAAGCTCAACGCCGACAACATGGTCGCGACCACGACTGCGCAAAAGAAGGCGATGCCGGCGCGCGGTTCTGCGGTGCCCAACACCTGAAACTGCATCAAGGCTGAAGTCAACGCGACGACGACGACATCGAGCATCGACCAATAGCCGATGAACTCCACGATCCGGTAGAGTACCGTCCGCTGATGTTGCTCCCATCGGCTGTTCTTGCGCACCGTGAGGAGCAGCAAGCCGATGGCGATGAACTTGGTGAAGGGCACCGCAACGCTGGCGGTAAATATCAACAGGGCGATGTCCCAGTCCCCGGAGCGCCAGAACTCCAGAATCCCGTGAAGAATGGTGCTGTCCTCCTCGCCCAGCAATCCGCTGGTGTGGATCACCGGCAGCAGGTTCGCAGGAATATAAAACACGATACCTGCGATCAGCCACGCAAGCGTCATCTCCGCGCTGAAGGGCGTGCGATGCTCGATCCGACTTTGGCAGCGCGGACAACGCCGGTCTATTCCGAGCGATGCGCGGGACACGGCGAGACCGCAGGTTCGGCAAAGACTCAAGCCGAGTTCATATGATTGCCGAAGCGCCGTCATCTCTTCACCGCGGGGGCAATCGACCACCAAGAGGCGGGGTCACAGCGACCGAGCAGTGCAAGCACCATGGTCAAGGCCGCGATCGCCCAGATGCCGGCCCCCGCTGTGATGGGGACCCAATTCGCGAGTTTCACGATGGCGACCAAAGCGCCCAACAGAAAAACCTCGGTCATGCTCCAAGGACGCATCCGGTGCAGCAGCCGCATGATCGGTGCAAAACCGGGCGGCCGGTGGCCGAGGCGCGCGAACAGCAGTACCCAGAAGAGCAGCACGATTTGCACCGCGGGGACCAGAAAGGTAGTGATTGCAACCCCTAAGGCAGCGACGGAAATCCAGCCCTGCTGCAAGGAGCGCACGGCAAACCAGACATTGGCCTTGGTTTCAATCCCGGCGATGTCGATGCTTAAAATGGGCGTGAGATTGGCGATGGCGAAAAAGATCGCCGCGGCGCAAACGAGTGCCAACCCGGTCTCCGTGTTCGCGCCAAAATGGCGCGCCAGGACCGCATCACAGCGCCGGCACAGCGCCACATCGCCCCGGCGCAGCGGAATCGCCCGATACACGGTGTCGCAATCGCGACAAATGAGTATCGGGTTCACCGCGGCACCAACCGGCCCCTAACCTAGAGATTCTCGCCGATCATTTCGAAAACATCTCCCGCCTGTCCATGCATAACCGCCTTGATCGAATACATCGCCATCCCATAAACGTTCTCGGGTTCCGCGTGCGGCGGCATCACCAGTTCCATCGGCTCGACCTTGACATTGAGCAACGCAGGTCCTGGCTGCCCGAGCCACTCGGCCACGGCGTCTTCGAGTTCCTCTGCCTTGCTGACCGTTCGGCCCCAGAGGCCCATGGCTTCTGCGACCTTGCCGAAATCCGGATTCTTGAGATCCGTAAAAACCGGTAACAATCCTTCGCCCTTCTGCTCGAGCTCCACGAATCCCAACTTGCCGTTGTCGTAGACCGCTATTTTGATCGGCACATTCTCTTGTACGAGGGTGATCACATCGCCGAGCAACATCGTGAAGCCGCCGTCGCCAGCCAAGGCGATGACTTGGCGGCCCGGCTGAGCCTTCTGCAATCCGATGCAATTTCCGATCGAGGTCGCCATGGTTCCATGCAGCAGGCTGCCGAACATGCGCCGTTTACCGTTCGCCTCCACCAATCGCAACATCCACACCAGCGGTGTCCCATCATCGGCTGCAAACAAGGCATCTTGGTTGGCGAGTCGATTGATTATCGAGGTCAAATATTGGCCGGGAATCTTGCCGCGGGGACCGGGTACGGCCCTGCCCGCCTGCGCTTTGAGCGCCTTCTTGTGGCGCTCGACGTAGGTATTGAGGAATGTCGCATCCTTGCGCTGCGCAATACGCGGCAGCAGCGCCTGCAGCGTGTCCTTGATATTTCCGACTACGCCGAGGTCGACCGGATGGCGGCGACCGACGTGGGTTGAATCGATATCGACTTGGATGATATTGGCGTGGTCGGGGTAGAATTGGCGCCACGCAAAATCGGTACCGAGAAGCAGCAAGGTGTCGCAATTCAAGATGGCGTGATAGCCGGACTCGGTCCCAATCACGCCCGTCATGCCCACATTATTCGGATTGTCGTATTCGATCTGGTCCTTGCCGCGCGAGGTATGCGCGACCGGCGCTTTGAGGCGCTGCGCCAGCTCGACCACCTCGTCGTGGGCGTCAACGCAACCGGAGCCGGCGTAAATCGTGATGTTCGTGCCTTCCGCCAGCATGTCGGCGATCCGATCCAAGTCCTCATCACTCGGCCGAATGACCGGCTTGTTGACATGGACGCGAAACGGCGGCTCGGTGACCGCATCCGAATCCGCGACGTCGACCGGCAGAATGAGAACCGCCACCCCCCGCTTGGTGATCGCCGCCTGACACGCCATGACCGTCTTTCGCAGCGCTTGCTCCGGCGTCAAGATCATTTCGCAAAATACGCTGCAGCCCTGATAAACGTCTTCGAATTTCACTTCTTGAATGAAATTGAATCCGAGCTCGCGCCGCACCACTTGGCTCGCGATCAGAATCACCGGCGCGCGATTACGGTTCGCCTCATACAGGCCGTTGATGAAATGCAAACTGCCCGGTCCACAGCTGCCGGCCACGGCCGTCAAGCGGTCCATCAACAGCGCTTCGGCCTGTGCCGCATAGGCACCCGCCTCCTCATGGCGCATGTGAACGAACTCAATGTCGCTGCGACTCAGGCTGCTGGCAAACTGGTTCAGCGTGTCCCCCACGATGCCGTAGCAATGCTTGACACCGGCTGATTGCAAAGTCTCGACGACGACTTGCGCTACTTTCTTACTCATTGTGCTCTCCGACTTTGGCAAAAGGGGAATTGGCTCGCCCGCAATGGAGAGGTTGAGGCAGGGTATGAAGCAGTCCCATCCCCCCAATGGGTGATAACGGCGGGGCTATCGCTACAGGAGCAGCCTGCAATAGTGATCGGCGATGAATGCGGCGAACAGCGCCATCAGGTAAGTGATCGAGTAGCGGAAAGTTCGAATCGGAAGGTCGAGCCGCGCGCCCGGCTGCAGGGCCAAGGCCAGGTAGAGAAATCGCCCATTGAGCACCAGCGCGGCCGCCAGATAGAGCAATCCGCTCATGCCAATGACCACCGGGATTAGCGTGAACGCGATGAGCAAGACCGTGTAGCGCAGGATCTGGCGGCGCGTGTGCGGGATGCCGTGGGTCACCGGCAGCATGGGTATGCCCACTTTCGCGTATTCCTCCCGACGCGCGATCGCGAGCGACCAGAAATGCGGTGGGGTCCAGGTAAAGATGATTAGGAACAACACCAGTGCCTGTGCATCGATGGAGTGGGTCACCGCCACCCACCCGAGCAGCGGCGGCGCGGCGCCCGCGGCACCGCCGATCACGATGTTTTGCGGCGTCGCATGTTTGAGCCATGCGGTATAGATGACCGCATAGCCAATGAGCGAGCCGAAGGTCAATAGCGCGCAAAGAACTCCGGCCGCGAGCCATAACACCGTCATCGAGAGTACGCACAAGATGCTGGCGAAAACCAGCGCCTGACTGGTCCGCAGATTTCCGGTCGCCAGCGGCCGCCGCCGAGTACGCGCCATCCGTTGATCGATGCGCCGATCGAGGATGTGATTGAGGGTCGCCGCGGAGGCGGACGCCATGGCGATGCCCAGAGTGCCGAACACCAATGCCGGCAGCGGCACCATCCCAGGCGAGGCCAGAACCATCCCGACGATCGCCGTGAACACGATCAACAAGCTCACTTTGGGTTTCGTGAGCGCAAGATATTCGCGCCACGCTGGCCGGGACAGCGCGGTAATCAGCGAATCATCGGGGGCGAGCGCCATGAGCGGTGAGTAACTGGCTTCGGCTGCAACGCTACCGTTGCATCTGGAGCTGCATCAGTCGATCCATGGGCATCATGTTGTGATTCAAATTAGCCATGATGATCATCGACCCGAACACCAGGAGGCCCACGACAAAAATACCGAAGGCGAGCGCCAGAATATTGTTGGTTTGATCCGGCGCGCTCGAGATGTGCAGAAAGAACACCAAGTGAACCCCCATCTGCGCGATCGCGAGAACCCCTAACAAAATCGGGACGCCCGGTGAATAGATCAGATCAGTCGATGAAGCCCAAAAGGAGGCCAGCGTCAGAATGACCGCATACCCCAACCCGATCAGGTAACTTCGGCGCGTGCCGTGGGTGTGTACGTTGACACCCGGAGCCACGCCTTGAGCTTCGATTTCGGTACTCATAAATGGGCTCCCAAGTACACGATGGTAAATACGCCGATCCAAACGATGTCGAGCGCGTGCCAGAACAGGCCAAAGCAGAAGAAGCGGCGGCTGACCATCGGCTGGAATCCCAGCGTCGCCACCTGTAATAGCATGACGACCAGCCAGCACAGGCCGAGGGTCACATGCAGTCCATGGGTACCCACCAAGGTAAAGAACGCCGAAAGAAAGGCACTGCGGGATGGCCCGGCGCCGATGCTGAGCATGTGACTGAACTCGCTCACTTCGAGGCTCAGGAACGTGACACCTAAAATGAAGGTGATCGCCATCCAAAAATAGGTGGAGCTTCTGTCTCCACTCTGCACCGCGAGCGAGCCAAAGCCGCAGGTGACGCTCGAGGCCAGCAGGCAAGCGGTCTCGATCAGCACGTGCTTCTTATCGAACAGATCGGCGGCTGTCGCGCCGCCGGCCGTCTCGCCCGAGAGCACGGCGTACGCGGCGAAAAGCGCGGCGAAAATAATGATGTCGGAGAGCAGGAACAGCCAAAAGCCATAGCCGGCGACCACCCGCGTTGGCGCAGGGCCCCGAAGCGACAGCGGCACCGCATCACCGTCCACGAGGGCTTGCTCCGCCGCGCTCATACCGTGCTCTCCTTTAGCCCATGGAGCCGCTCAAACGCGGCGATCTTCTCCGCGGGTATCTCGATCTCGCCATCGGTGCGCCACGCCTGCCTGAGACAAACCGCTATCGCCCCCAAAAGTCCTAGTCCGGCGCTCCACCAGAT
>DATNKC010000277.1:0-4462 GCA_035603615.1 Steroidobacteraceae bacterium
CATTGCTGCCTTTGACGGACTCATGGCGGCCTATCGACTGCCCAAGACCAGCGATGAGGAAAAGTCGCGGCGCGCCGAGGCGATCCAATTGAACTTGCGCGCCGCCACGGAGACGCCGCTGGCCTGCGCGCGCGCCTGCGCGGAGGTCGTTATGCTGGCGAGGCCTGCCGCTGAAAAAGGCTTCGCCGGCGTCGTCAGCGATGCCGGGGTGGGCGTATTAGCAGCGCATAGCGCGCTGCGCAGCGCCGCACTCAACGTGTATATCAACGCACCCTCGCTCAAAGATCGCGCGTACGCGACGGCAGCGACCGCCGAAGTGGAAACCCTTATCGACCGCTGTGCGCGAGAAAGCGAAGCGGTGTTCGAGTTGGTCCGCGGCCGCCTCGGGTAGCGCCTCGGCGCCCATAGGCCGTAAAAAACACGCATCGCCCAACACTCACCGGTCGCTCCGGCGTGGTGATATTGACCGGCTCGAGCTCTAGTCAGGGAGGCTGAGCCGACTCGAGGCCCTGTTGCTCTCGGGCCTCGAGTCGGCTCAGCCTCCCTGACAAGCGCCACACCGGCCGGCCAATATCACCCCCCCGACGACCCTTGACATCCTTTTGTCACGTTGGTACCTTGTCACTCCAAGGTAGCTTTACTCAAATGACGACCGACCCGAAATTCAACCCCATCCGCAAAGGACTGCTGGAATTTCTCATCCTGCAGATTATTTCGGCGGACAAGGTTTATGTCGCCGACATGATGAAGCGCCTGCAGGAAACGGACTTTGCAACCCAGGAAGGCACGCTGTATCCGCTGCTGAGCAAAATGCGGCGCGAGGAATACGTCGACTATGAATGGCAGGAGTCCGACTCCGGACCCCCGCGCAAGTACTACAAGCTGACCGCCAAGGGGAAAACCCAGCTGGCGGAGTTCAAAGACTATTGGGCATATCTAAACACCACAATCAACCAATTAGGTCGCTGAGCATGAACACCGTAATCATCATCAATCTCAATGGAAACGCCTTCCATCTCGAAGAGCCCGGATTTCAAAGCTTGCGCGCGTATCTGGAGCGGGCCCAAGCCGCGCTTAGGGACAATCCCGACAAGGCCGAAATCATGGCGGATCTGGAACAGGCAATCGCGGATAAGTGCGCGCATTTCTTGCGGCCGCACAAGAACGTTCTCACCGCAGCGGAGATCGATGGGGTCTTAAAAGAGATGGGGCCGGTTCAGAGCGAAGACGCCGCGGACGCCGCTGCCTCAAGCGCCGGCACCAGCGCGGGCAATGGACCAAACGCGGAGTCCAAGAGCAGCGGCACCGCGGCCAGCGCGCCGAAGCGGCTTTACCAGATTCGCGAGGGCGCGATGATCAGCGGTGTCTGCACCGGACTCGCGGCCTATCTCAACATCGACGTCACGATCGTGCGCATCGCCTTCGTCGTGCTGACGCTTTTAACCACCGGCATCTGGATTCTGGTCTACGTAGGGATGATGCTCGCCGTTCCCTTCGCAAATACCGGTGAGGAATACGCCGCAGCTGCGGGCGCACCCTTCAACGCGCAGGAAGTGATCGATCGCGCCAAGAAACACTACGCTGAGTTCAAGGACAGCAAGGAATGGCGGCGGCACTGGCGGCAGCAGCGGCGCGAATGGCGCCGCCGCTGGCACGAAGGCGCGTATTGGTGGGGCCACAATCTGCAGCGCAATGTTCAGCAGTTCAGCAGCAGCGCGGGTTACGGCGGGCACTTGGGTGCGACTTTGCTGATCCCCTTTCTCGCGGTTTTCAATGCCGTGCTGTTTTGCGCCTGTGTTGCTGCGATCGTGTCGCTTGCCACGACCGGTGCGATCTTCGGCTGGGTGGTTGCCGGCTCGATTCCGCTCTGGGCGTCGATCCTCATCCTGATTTTTTTCTACAGCATGCTCTCCCAGCCGCTGCGCCACGCGCGCCGCGCCATTTACTTCAGCACCGGCGGGCACAGTTACTACTGGTTCGCGGCGTGGTACGAGATTCTGTCCACTGGAGTATTGATCCTGGTGTGTTGGTTTGCCTATACCCATGTGCCGGAGGTGCGCGATTTCTTCCAGCACTTCGCGCAAAATGTGACCACGATGTGGAACAACATCGTCGAGTCTTTCCATCACACGGCTACCCATCAGCCGGGGCCCGGGGTCGACGCGCGGCTGCCCGCGGCCGCCGCGGCCGCGTCGGCGAGCGCCTTCCTCGCTCTGCGGACCTGATGCGCCTCGATTGGCGGTGATATTCTGCTCTCTTGGGCTGTTGAATCGGGGGAGCGGCGATGCCTGGAAGACTGGACGGGAAAGTGGCTGTCATCACTGGCGCGACCAGCGGTATCGGTGAGGCGACTGCCCGCTGCTTTGTGGCTGAGGGAGCGCGCGTCATCATCGCTGGCCGGTCCGAGGAGCGCGGTGCCGCCCTGGCGGGCGAACTTGGCGGGCAAGCGATTTTCCACCGCGCCGATGTCATGCACGAGGCTGAGATCGCCGCCGTGATCGACGCGGCGGTCAGCCGCTTCGGAACTCTCGACTGCTTGTTCAACAACGCTGGCGCTTCAACCCCAGGCGAACTCGAGACGATCACCGAGGAGCAATTTGATTACGGCATGAAGCTGCTGGTCGGCAGCGTCATGTTCGGCATCAAGCACGCGGCGCGGGTGATGAGCGGCGGCGGCTCCATTATCAACAATTCGAGCATCGCCGCGCATCGCCTCGGCCAAGGCGGAATGCTGTATTCCGCGGCGAAGGCCGCCGTCAGCCATATCACGCGTATCGCGGGGGCAAAGCTCGGGCCCAACGGCATTCGCGTGAATTCAATCTCGCCCGGCGCGATCGCCACTCCCATTTTCTGGGGCGGTTCGGCAAAGGCACAAACACTGAGCGCGGAGGACAACGCCCGAAAGCTTGCAAAATTAGCCGGCAATCTGGCCAAAGCCACGCCGCTGCCCCGCTCCGGCATCGCGAATGACATTGCTTATGCGGCGGTATTTCTGGCCAGCGATGAGGGCAGCTTCATCAACGCACATGACTTGGTCGTCGACGGCGGCCGAATTGCCCAATTTTATGAGCGTCCGCAACCAGGCACTTAAGACCTAGCGAGGGCGACCCATGTTCGAAAGGCTGCTCATCGCCAACCGCGGCGAAATCGCGATCCGCATCGCGCGTACCGCGGCGGACCTCAATATTGCCAGTGTCATGATCTACTCGCAGGACGACGCATCCTCCTTGCATGTGCGGGCAGGTGAGGAAGCGCTGCCCTTGAGCGGCTCGGGTCCTTCCGCCTACTTGGACGGGCCGCAAATATTGCGCCTCGCGCTCGAGACCGGCTGCCAAGCCATTCACCCGGGCTACGGCTTCTTGAGCGAGAACGCTGCTTTTGCACGGCTCTGCAACAACGCCGGGCTGGTATTTGTGGGGCCCTCCCCCGAAGTCCTCACCTTATTCGGCGATAAAGTGCAGGCACGCGCTTTGGCCAAACGCATCGGCGCACCGGTGCTGCCCGGATCGATCGGTGCCGCGACCCTGGAAGAAGCGGAACGTTTTTTCAGCAGCTTAGGCGAAGGCAGCGCGGTGATGGTGAAAGCCATCGCCGGCGGCGGCGGACGCGGTATGCGCGAAGTGCATGCACTGGCGGACGTGGCCGGCGCCTATGAGCGCTGTCGTTCGGAGGCGCAACAAGCATTTGGCAACGCCGAGCTGTATGTCGAGCAGCTCTTGCCGCGCGCGCGGCACGTTGAAGTGCAAATCCTCGGCGACGGGACGGAAATCGCGCATTTATGGGACCGCGAATGCAGCGTGCAGCGTCAACGGCAAAAGCTCATCGAAACCGCACCCGCGTTTGGCCTGACGGCCGACATGCGCGCGAGACTCTTGGAACTATCCGTGGCGTTTGGCAAGGCTGTGAACTATCGCGGCCTGGGCACGATTGAGTTCCTCATTGATCAAGACGCCGACAGCGCCGTGCCATTCGCTTTCATCGAGGCCAATCCGCGCCTGCAGGTCGAGCACACGGTGACCGAGGCCATTACCGCACTGGACTTGGTCCGTATCCAGCTACAGCTCGCAGCGGGCGGATCGCTGGCCAAGATGGGATTGCGCCAATTTGCCATTCCGCCGCCGCGGGGCGTGGCCATCCAGGCGCGCATCAATCTCGAGGTCATGAACGCGGATGGCACCGCCCGCCCGACGGGCGGCACCCTGTCGTTGTACGAACCCGCGTCGGGACCCGGCATTCGCATCGACGGCTTCGCCTATGCCGGCTATCGCACCAGCAGCAAATTCGATTCACTCCTGGCCAAATTAATCGTGTACACCGCCGACGGCGATCTCGCTGCGGCGGCTCGAAAGACAGAGCGGGCCCTGGCGGAGTTTCGCATTGCAGGCGTCTCGACCAACATTCCTTTCCTGCGTGCGCTACTGAGATCGCCGGCGTTCGCCGCTGCCTCGTTTCATACGCGATT
>DATNKC010000278.1:0-4956 GCA_035603615.1 Steroidobacteraceae bacterium
CGTCAAAGAATTGAGTGCGCGGCAAGAATTACTCTACGCATCGAACGGCTACGCTCTACTGATCATTTTTCAAGCCATGGACGCCGCGGGCAAGGATGGCGCCATTGCGCATGTCATGTCCGGCGTCAATCCGCAGGGTTGTCGCGTTAGCAGCTTCAAGCATCCGAGCGCCGAGGAACTGAAGCACGACTTCCTGTGGCGCACGACCCGCGAGCTGCCGGAACGCGGCCAGATCGGCATTTTCAATCGGTCCTACTACGAGGAAGTATTAATCGTCCGCGTGCATCCCGAAATCCTTCGCGCCGAAGGTCTGCCCGATGAACTCATGGATGAAAAAGGCATTTGGCATCATCGATACCGCTCCATCGTGGATTTGGAACGGCACCTGACTCGCAACGGTACCCGGGTCGTCAAATTCTTTCTTCATCTCTCCAAAGAGGAGCAGCGCAAGCGCTTCATCGATCGGATTGAAACGCCCGACAAAAACTGGAAGTTTTCCGCGGCCGATATTGCGGAGCGCCACTATTGGAAGGATTACATGAAGGCCTACGAGAAATGCCTGAGCGCGACCAGCACCCATGACGCGCCTTGGTATATCGTGCCCGCCGATGACAAGCTCAATGCCCGCCTCATCGTGTCGCGCGTCGTGCTCGATACGCTCGCGGAGCTGCGCTTGAGCTATCCCAAATCCAGTGCCGGCCGGCGCCGCGAATTGCGCGCGCTACGCAAGCAGCTCGAAGAATAGGCCGCTCCGCCTGTTCGGCTGCGCTAGGGCTTGCGTACGCCGACCACGATGAGGACGACGCCGACCGCCACGGCAGCGCCGCCCGCCCAAGGCGGAATCACGTGATCCTGCGATACCTTGGCTTCCACGTCGCCGATTTTGAGCACGCTCTTTTGGCTCGAATAAGACGGCGACTTGATGAGCACGAACAACCCGCCGAGGATCAATATCGCGCCTAAGACTTGCAGCACACGCATGGAAAACCTCGCTCACTTGAGAACCTTGGGCGGCAGTGTAGCCCCAAGCGCCCGTCCCCGTATTCCATGAATTGGCGCCGGATAGACGTAGTTCACGTGTATTCTCCCGGGTCTGGTGTTATGTTTTGAGGGTTATGGCACTCCTTCGGACTCCTTCGATGACGCTCGTGCTGCTGCTGGCGCTCATTCTGCCGCTGCAAAGCTTCGCCGCGGCGTGGAGTTGCGCCGCGCACGATACGGGCGCCGCCACCGCGCACCACCACTGCGCCAACGATTCAGGAAAGTCACAAACCGGCGCCGAGCAGCACCATCACTGCGGCACGTGTTGTGCCGCCGCGGTTGCCTTGGTGCCGTTTAGCTGGACTCCGCCTCGCTCGGCAAGCCTCGAGGCTTCCCTGCCCTCGCACCGCCCGCCTCCGACGGTTGCCCTCGACCGCCTCGATCGCCCTCCGCGTCCCCTGTCCTGATTTGCGGCGCTTTCGCGCCGCCGATTACCGACTGGAGAGGAGGACGATATGCGACGCGCATTTCTTCTGTTGATAACGCTGGCCGCGCTTGGCATCGACGGCTGCACCGGGTTCACGCAAGACGGCGGCTTTGATGCCGTTGCGGTCGCCGCACGCCGGCGCCTGGCTCAAGATATCCAATGGCCGCGAACCTCAGAGGAACGAGCCAAGGCCGACGCTCGAGTAGCTGAACTTCTGGGGCGCCCTTTGTCGGCCGAAGATGCCGTGCAAATCGCCCTGCTCAACAATCGCATGCTGCAGGGGGCGTTCGAGGAGCTGGGCATTTCCGAAGCGGATCTGGTACAGGCGGGACGCCTCCCTAATCCCCGCTTCGATCTGCGGCATGCCAGCGCCGCCGGGCAATACGACGTCGAGGAGACCTTGAGCCTCAATGTGCTGTCTCTGTTGACGCTGCCGTATGCCCGCGACATCGAAAAGCAACGCTTCGCGCAGACGCAGCGTGCCGCGGTTCTGCGCGTGGCTCAGCTCGCCCAAGATACTCGCGAGGCTTATTACGCGGCCGTCGCCGCACGCGAGGCCCGCGGCTATCGGCTCAAGGTCCGCGCGGCGGCTGAAACCGGCGCGACACTGGCGCAAAGAATGGTGGCCGCCGGCAACTGGAACCGGCTGGACCAGGCTCGCGAGCAGAATTTCTATATCGATGCCGTTCAAGGCGAAAGCTACGCAGAGCTGGCCGAAGCGGCAGCCCGCGAAAAACTGATCGCGGTCATGGGACTGCCGGGGGAAAACAGCGGCACACTGAACCTGCAGCTGGCGCAAGTCCTGCCGACTCTGCCGGCAAGCCTGGAGAATCTTCCCGATGTCGAAGACGCGCTGCTGCAGAACCGGCTCGATCTGCAGCTGATGCGAATGCACATGGATGAGCTGCAGCGCCGCCTCAAGCTCACGCGCAGCACGCGCTTTGTCAATGTACTCGACGCCGGCGCAACGCGCGTGCAACAGGGTTCGCGCGATGCTCCCTACGAACGCGGTTACACCATCACCCTGGAAGTTCCGATATTCGACAGCGGCTCCGCGCGTGTCAAAAAATCGGAAGCGCTCTACGCCCAGGCGGTCGATCGTTTCGCGCAGGCCGCGATTGACGCGCGCTCGCAGATCCGGCTGGCCTATGCCAACTATCACGCGGCATTCGAACTGGCCAAGCAGCAGCGTGATGAGGTACTGCCGCTGCGCAACGCGATCGTGCAGGAGAACCTGCTGCGCTACAACGCATCGCAGATCAGCATTTTCGAATTGTTGTCCGGTGCGCGCGAACAGGCGGCGGGTTTCGACGGCTACATTCAACGGTTGCGGGATTTCTGGATCGCCAAATCGCAGCTCGACGCGGCATTGCTGGGCAATGTCGGCGCAGCGGCGCCTTAAGGAACTATCATGCTTTCACGACGAAGATTTTTCAGCAGCGCAGGGCTTGCCGTGGCGGCCGGCGCAGTGACAAAAGCCGCGCTGGCGGCGCTCCCCGAGATTGTGTCCACCGATTCGCCGGCCATGCAGCCGCCGTTGACGCCGCCCAACGGCAGACCCTATCGCGCCGTCGCGACATTGAATGGTTGGTCGCTGCCATGGCGCATGCGCAATGGCATCAAGGAATTTCACTTGGTCGCCGAGCCGGTCATTCGCGAGATTGCGCCGGGGATGAAGGCGCATCTCTGGGGCTACAACGGCCAATCACCCGGCCCCACCATCGAAGTCGTCGAAGGCGACCGCGTGCGCATATTCGTCACCAACCGGCTGCCGGAACCCACCAGCATTCACTGGCACGGGCAGCGCCTGCCCAACGGCATGGACGGCGTGGTGGGCCTGAATCAGCCCTCGATCAAGTCGGGACAGACCTATGTATACGAGTTCATCGCGCAGCGCGCCGGAACATTCATGTACCACCCGCATGCCGACGAGACGACGCAGATGGCGATGGGCATGATGGGATTTTGGGTGACACACTCGAAAGACGCCGGCTTCATGCCGGTCGACCGCGACTATGTGTTTCTGTTGAACGCCTACGACATCGCGCCCGGCAGCTACACACCAAAAGTCAGCACCATGCTCGACTTCAATTTATGGACCTTCAACAGCCGCGCATTCCCCGGCACCGCGCCGATGGTGGCACGCCTCGGCGAGCGCGTGCGAATTCGTGTCGGCAATCTCACCATGACGAATCACCCGATTCATCTGCATGGCCATGAATTCGTCGTGGTCGGTACCGACGGCGGTTGGACTTCGCCGGCGTCGCGCTGGCCCGAGGTGACGACCGACATCGCGGTCGGGCAAATGCGCGCCATCGAGTTCACCGCGGCGGCGCCCGGCGATTGGGCCTTCCACTGCCACAAGAGCCACCACACCATGAATGCCATGAGCCATGTCGTGCCGAACAGCATCGGCGTCGAACAGGCCGACCTGGAGAAGCAGATCGCGGCCCTGGTCCCGGGTTACATGACCATGGACCCCGACATGAGCGGCATGCAGATGAACATGCCGTTGCCGGCGAATACCCTGCCGATGATGACGGGTGCAGGCCGTTACGGCGACATTGAGATGGGCGGCATGTTCACGGTGATGAAGATTCGAGCGGACCTGGCGCATGGGGACTATCGCGATCCCGGCTGGTATCACGCGCCCGCCGGCAGCGTTGCCTATGCCTGGGAGGGAGATCCGCCGCCCGTCGTGCGCGGCGCCGCGCCCGCGGCTTCCGAAGGCGCGGCCTACAGTGTCCGCAAGCCCTCTGGACCGATGGACCATTAGCTAGGAACTGTGAAATTGAGCGGCTCGCGCGGTAGCCCCGGCATGTGATATGCATCGGCTCGAGTATTCGCCAGGGTGGGTTAGACGACTCAAGGTCCTTTTGCTTTCGGACCTTGAGTCGCCCAACCCTCCGTGGCGAGTACTCAGAACCGGTCAAAATCACAGGCCCGAGGTACCTAGGAGATGCGAAACCCCCTCAGCGTGTCAGTCACCATCGACGCGCCGCCAGAGAAAGTATTCGCCGAGTTGTGCGACGTCGAGCGCTGGCCTGAATGGACCTCCACCATGACCCGCGTACAGCGTATCGATCAGGGCCCATTTGCGGTCGGCAGCAGCGCCCATGTCCACCAACCTCGGCTGCGTCCCGCCGTTTGGCGGGTCACGGACCTCGAGGATCAGCGCAACTTCACCTGGACCACGCGCTCGCTCGGTCTGTCTATGTCGGCCTCGCACTTGATCGAGCCTCAGGGCGCCGGTTGCCGCGTGGTGCTTTCCTTGGAACTGTCGGGCTTCATCGCGCCGCTGGCCTCGCGGCTGTACGGCGGCCTGATGGAACGCTATATCACCACCGAGTCGCAGGGACTCAAACGGCGCTGCGAGTCGGCCGCTCCTAAAACGACCGGCGCGGGTGCAATCGATCCCGGCAATAGATAAACAGGCTATTGCCCGCCATGCTCACGGCGAACAAGGCCAACGACGCCGGAATCACCTC
>DATNKC010000279.1:0-5699 GCA_035603615.1 Steroidobacteraceae bacterium
CTGGCGGCAAGCGGCAGTGCGCCAACCTTGCGCCGCAGCAAGGTCCTTCGAGCTTGGCGGCTACCAAAACAAAGAGCGGACGTGGTCACATGTTATTAATCACCCTGCGCGTAGGATTGCCACACGGAGAAGGACATGCACTATTTGCTTTTCTACGAGTTCGTCCCTGACTACGTTGCGCGACGCGCACCGTTTCGAACCGCGCACTTAATGGCGGCCTGGAAAGCGCAGGAGAGGGGGGAACTCATTCTCGCCGGTGCTTATGACAATCCGGTAGATGGCGCGGCGTTGCTGTTTCGATGCGACTCAAGCGCCGTGCCGGAACGCTTCGTCGCATCGGATCCGTATGTGATCGGTGGTCTCGTCACGCGATGGCATATTCGCGAGTGGACTACAGTGGTGGGCAAGGACGCGACGAGTCCCGTGCGGCCTTGAGAATTTCTCAGCGCGCGGTTTCGAGTTCTTCCGCATGTTGTAAGTTCCGCTTGGCGTGCGCATCGATCTTCAGCACGGCCAGAGATTTTCGCAATTGCTCGCGCTCGGTGAAGGTCGCGGTCCAGTAGCGGTCGTGGCAGTTACTGTAGAGGCGCAGACTCTTCCCGGAGAGCAACCCGCTGGCGATCACGGCAATCGGCATTTCTGACACCGACTCGAGTGCACAGTCAGGGCAGGTGACGGAAAATTTGAGGGTAGGTTCTGGCATGTCATTTCCCTTGGCATGGACTCGGACGGACAAACTATAACCGCACCTCAGCTCTGGGCACTAGAGATATGCAAAGAAATCCAAGTTAGGATTTGGTAAGAAAAAAATGTGGCGCAGCGGGGTTACTGTTTCTGCAGTTGCCGCACTAGAGTGGAGCGTCCGGTGACTTAAATGAGCAACGACCGCACCGCAGTAGGGCATCCCTTCACGACCGCAGCGCGGCGGAAGGCCGAGATCTTGAGCCGTGCGATTCTCAGCGCGCGCGGCGAAACGTGAGATTCACACGTTGGCGTCCCAGCACGGGGTGATGCCCGTCCTTCAGTGGTAGTACGCCATGGTGAAACAGTCGTGCAGGCCCGCCCCACACCACGACATCGCCATGCTGCAGGGGTATGCGGCGTTGTTTGTCTTTCCGAGCGTTGCCGCCAAACAGAAAAATTGCGGGCAGTCCTAAGGATACGGAAACGATCGGCGCGCGAAAATCGCTCTCGTCTTTGTCCTGGTGCAGGGTGAGACGAGCACCGGGCTCGTAACGATTGATGAGACAGGCCTCGGGTTCAAAGCCTGCGAATCCAGCGCTTCGTGCGGCGCGCTCGGCAAGCCTCGAAAACAGCGCAGGCATCGGCGGCCAGGGTTGACCGCTCAGAGGATCCTCGGTGGTGTAGCGGTAACCGCGACGATCGCTCACCCACCCAAGCGTGCCGCAGTTGGTCATCGCCACCGACATGCGAAAGCCGCCCGGAGTTTCTAGGTGGCGGAAAGCGGCCGCCGTTTCGATGTGCTCGACTTCGGCGAGCAGCGCCGTGACGTGGCCGAGCGCGAACCCGCGCAGGAGGTAAGCACCGTTGGCGATTGGCTCATGAGAAGGGCGGGTATCGCGGAGGTCGAGCATTCGTTAATAGCACATGGGTTCGTTCCCACAGACTATAGACGCAGGATGGGTCCTTGGGTTGACAAGGAAATGAAAAGAATCCGCTGTTTTTGCCAATGGACGAGTTTGGTGAAAGCATCTGGTAGGCGATGGCTGCAGCTGTGTCATCGTGCTTTCCGCTTGGTGCTGGCCGGACGCTGAGATCCGGCACGATATTCGAATCGGACATAGTAGATATGCGACCCGCTGCCATGTTTCGCCGTTTTCATCATATCGATCAAGTTTTTAAATCCAGTATCTCGGGCTAGTTTGTCTGTCAGGTCCTCCCAGGTAATCTCGCGAATGGAGATCACCTCGATATGACCTTCCTCCAGCCGATACTCTCCGCCGACTTTCACATGCGGAGTTTTCCAGATGCGCACGCTGGCAGTCACTTCGCCGCTCTTGACGCGGGCACGGAGTTTTTTGGTGAAAAGCATCGCTGCGTTCGTTGAACTGACTAGCGACAGCAGCCGCGCTGCTCTTGGATGGGTGGACACGCGACCGTGCCATAGGAACAGAACACACAGCAATCGCCGGCCTTGGGCCGAAGCAAGGTTTTGCAGCCCGTGCACTCGTAGAAGAACTGACAGGCATCCGTCGGCATCGTTTCCTCGCGCCGCTGGCCGCAGCTCGGGCAGGTGACGATTGACTGCAGTATGACTCCGCTCACGTTTTACGAACCCCGCACTTGAAAGACATTGCTAGACTACATCGGCTGGAGTTCCAAGACCTGCCATTTGTAGGACACTTTCGGAGGAGCAGTGCACCCCTATCGGCTACCCTTGAATTTGACCGCCGCCGCCTTTGCGTTTCTGCTGATGGGTGCCACGCCTGTATCGGGCGCACCCCGAGCGGACGATCTCGAGCCGCAGACACCCGCGGCCTTTCTGCCGGGCGGCATGTTGGGAATCCAACTGGGAGGCTCGTGGCAACGGAGCAAGCAGAATCCTTCTCTGCATCGATTGAATTGCCAAGCGGTCAAGGACGCGAGCGATTTCGACGAGGTGTGCTTCTTTAAGGCTTCAGCTGCCAGCCGCGTGGGCGGCGCGCAAATCCACGATGGATTCATCGTCGGCAAAGGCGATCAGGTTGTTTTGGTCGGCACCGGTATCAGCATCAAGAACGCAGACGATCCGCTGGCCGAATCGGTGGTGCAGGCCTTTCAATCGCAGATCAACTCGGCGTTCCAGCACACCGGCGATAACGTGCTATTCGTGACGCTGCCGGCGAGGCGCATGTCCGCCGCGGAGCTTGCAGGCTTCTCGCAAAAAGCACCGGTCCTGTTGGTGCAGCTCGAGACCAAGTCCCACGAACTTGCCGTGCTGTATGGATATCTCGCTCCAGTCAATGCATTCGGGTCGCTGACTTCCGACTAGCGCCGCAGGCGGCGCGCAACGCCATGAGTCCACTTTTTCTCGTTGGCGGCGCAGGATTAATTGCTGGAATGATGAACGCGCTCGCCGGCGGCGGGTCGTTCGTTACATTGCCCGCGCTGATTGCCGTCGGCGTGCCCTCGGTGATCGCGAACACCACCAGCACCGTGGCCCTGTATCCCGGGCAACTCACCAGCAGCTGGGCCTATCGCGACGGATTGGGCCCGATCGAATCCGTACCCCTGCGGTCACTCGTGATCGTAACCTTTGTAGGCGGCGCACTCGGCGCAGCGTTGCTTCTGCGCACACCGATCAGCACCTTCGATATTGTTCTGCCGTGGTTGATGGCCATTGCCACTGGGGCGCTGGCATGGGGCAGCCGGCTCGGTGAGATGCTGCGGCGTCGCCGGCGGATCGGGCCGCCCGCGGTGCTGGGCGTGCAATTCTGCCTAGGAATCTATGGCGGCTATTTCGGCGGCGGCGTGGGGATCATGATGATGGCCGTATGGAGTTTGCTCAGCGACCGTACTTTGAAAAGTTTCAATGCGCCGCGCACCTTGCTAGTCGCCGCCGCCAACACCGTCGCGGTGCTGATCTTCATCGGCGCTCGCGCGGTGCATTGGCCAGAAGCGTTGGTCATGCTGGCGACGGCCATCCTCGGCGCTTATTGCGGGTCGATCATCGGCCGCCGCGCACCGGCCGGCGTGATTCGCGTCGTGACCGTGTGGTTGTCGATCGGCATCACCCTGGCATTTTTTGTGCGTGCCTATTCGAAGTACTGAGTAAACTCATTGCGTGGAGTCATGCGCAGCCAAAGGAGAGTGCCTATGTTTCGAATGATTGTCCGCGCTACGCTTCTGACGACGGCTGCCCTGGCGGCCGCGGCCTCTGCGCACGGGGCGGATCTGGCCAAATTTGTCGGCCATTGGTCGTGCAAAGGCAACTTTTCAAACGGCGCGCCGATTGCAGGCGAATTGTTGATTGAAGCGGACGCGCCCAGCGGTGCGCTGATCGTACACCACGACGACGTGGCGCCCGGCGCGTATCACTCACTCGAGGTGTGGACTCCCGACAAATCCGGGCCCGGCTTTAGAGCCGCGATCTCGGACAAATTCTCCGGGATGCGATGGTTGGAGTCGGCGGGGTGGTCCGGGACTACTCTCACTTGGGTCCGTATGGAGAACGGCGCGCCCGCGGAGCAATTTGCCTATGAGTTCAAGGCGGACACGATCCAGGTGCAATGGTCGGTCGCACGGGGCGGAACGATGAAGGTCGGCGATACGCTAACCTGCACCCGCGGCTAAGCGGAAGCGCGATGCATCTCCTCGAACGCGAGCAACAATTGGCAACCCTGGCCCAGGGCTTCTCCGAGGCGCGCGCCGGCGCGGGCAAGTTGATTCTGATCGCCGGAGAGGCGGGGCTCGGAAAAAGTGCTCTGGTGGAACAATTTGTTGCCGACACCCGGCGGCACGCCCGAATCTTATGGGGCGCGTGCGATGCGCTTGATACGCCGAGAGCGCTCGGACCCGTGCATGAAATCGCGGCGCAGACCTCGGTCCTCGACGGCCGCACCGCACCTGCCGATGAATCGCGCGATTGGCTCTTCGGCGCCTTGTTCGCACAGCTCGTGCCGCCGCAACCCGCGACGGTCGTGGTGCTCGAGGATGTGCACTGGGCGGACGAATCGACGCTCGACTTTTTCCGCTTTATCGGACGGCGCATTCAACGCACTGGCGCACTGCTCATCGCAACCTACCGCGATGAGGAGCTGTCGCCCATTCATCCGTTTCGACTCGCGCTGGGCGAACTTACGGGGCGGCATGTCATCCGCATGCGGCTCGCGCCGCTTTCGGCCGCGGCCGTCGGCGAGATGGCCAAGAATAGCGGCTGGAATTCCGCGCTGCTGCACCAGATCACCGGCGGAAATCCATTCTTCGTGTCCGAAGCCCTCGCGTGTCCCGGGGAGCGGGTTCCGGAGACCGTGCGCGACGCAGTTCTTGCTCGACTGATGCGCTGCTCGGCGGCGGCGCGGGATCTGGCCGAACTGGTGTCCATCTCTCCGGGAAAAACCGAACGCTGGCTCATCGCTGCGATGCTCGGTTCGCACGGGGCGGCAATCGATGAGGGCGTCACGCGCGGCCTGCTGTCGGCGCACGGCGATGCCGTGAGTTTCCGACATGAACTTGCGCGCCTCGCCGTCTATAGCACGGTGCCCCCGGAGCGGGGCCGCGATATGCACGGCCGCGTGCTGCAAGCATTGGAACAGCACAACGCAGATCCGACGCAGCTCGTGCATCACGCGGCGCTGGCGGAGAATGCGGCCGCGGTGCTCAAATATGCTCCCCTGGCAGCCAAGGAAGCGACGCGGCTCGGCGCTCATCGGCAAGCCGCCGCGCATCTTAGCGCCGCGTTGCACTACCGCGACGCGCTTCCCAGCTCACTTCAAGCGGAATACTTCGAGCGGCATGCCAAGGAATGTAGCCTGACAAATCAGCCGGCAAGCGCAATCGTTTCTGGCGAGCAAGCGCTGGAGTTGTGGCGCCGGGAGGGAAACATCGAGGCGCAGGCTCGCGTCTTGAATTTTCTAACGCCCGAATATCGAATGTCGGGCGATAAAGTCGGCGCGAACAAGTCCAGCGTCGACGCGATTGCATTGCTGGAGCCGCTGGCGCCGGGCATTCACTTGGCGATGGCTTACAGCGCGCGCTGT
>DATNKC010000280.1:0-6773 GCA_035603615.1 Steroidobacteraceae bacterium
CTCGCCGCGCAGGTGCACGACCGCGCCCTCGCCCGAGCCCGAGCCCGAGCCCGCGACGGCGCCAGCGCCGGGGAAGCTCTGGGCGAGCGCTCGGCCTAAGGCTTCCGTGGCGACGCTGTCGGGTAGGTCAAATATGAAGGAGGCCTCTACCATGGGATTAGTATACGTAGCTCCATGACTGCTCCCGCACTACCTGCCGCGCTTGCTCCCGCGTCGTTCATGCCCTCGTTACGCGCGTGGGCCGCGGAATTGGGTTTCACCGGGCTGGGCGTCGCCGCCATCGACCTGCCGGCCGATGAAGCCCATTTTCTGGAATGGCTACGATCGGGGTTCAACGGCGAGATGGGGTACATGTCGCGCCATGGCAGTAAGCGCAGCCGGCCGTCGGAACTGATTCCCGGAACGGTCAGCTGTGTCAGCGTTCGGATGGATTACTGGCCGCAGGAAGCCGCCGATGCCGAGGAGACTTTGGCGGACGGCAGCGTCGGCTACATTTCCCGCTATGCCCTGGGGCGCGACTATCACAAGCTGCTGCGTGCACGGCTGCAGAAACTGTGCGACCGGATTCAAGACGCGATCGGACCCTTCGGTTACCGGGTATTTACCGACAGCGCACCGGTGCTGGAAAAGGCCTTGGCACGCAATGCCGGTTTGGGTTGGATCGGCAAGCATACGAATTTGATCGATCGCAACGCCGGCTCGTATTTTTTTCTGGGCGAGATTTATCTGGACTTTGAATTGCCGCCAGACGAGCCGAGCACCGCGCACTGCGGCTCGTGCAGCGCCTGCATGCCCGCCTGCCCCACCGGCGCCATCGTCGCGCCCTATCGTCTCGATGCGCGGCGCTGCATCTCCTATCTGACGATTGAGCTGGCCGGCAGTATTCCCGAAGAATTTCGCCGCGCGATCGGCAATCGCATCTACGGTTGCGATGACTGCCAGTTGGTCTGTCCTTGGAACAAGTTCGCGCGCCCCGCGGCGGAGAAGGACTTTGCGGTCCGGCATGGATTGGATCATTCGCAGCTGACCGAGCTTTTTGCCTGGAGCGAAGCGGATTTTGAGGAGAAGACCAGCGGCAGTGCCATCCGGCGCATCGGCTACGAGCGCTGGCTGCGCAATGTTGCGATAGCGCTCGGTAACGCACCCGCCTCGCCCGCAGTGATTGCCGCACTCGCTGCCCGCGAACAGCATCCTTCGGCGATGGTGCGCGAACACGTTCAATGGGCACTGGCCCAGCATCGGTCAGCGCTTGTCAGGGCTCGAGACGACTGATATCACATGCCGGCGCTAGCCGGCGGGCAACAAGGAGCTTCCCGCGGGATTGAAGAAATGTCTGCCGCGCCGCGCCTTGCTGATCTCGGCAAACAGTTGCGCGTAGTCTTTTTCGCTGCTGACCGGATCAATCGCCGCCGAGTTGACGATCAGCAGGGGTGAGGCGTCATAGCTGTGGAAGAACCGCGCATAGGCCTGGGTGAGTTTCTCCAGGTAAGCGCGCTCGATGTGCTGCTCATAACGAATGCCGCGTTTGGCGATGCGGTCCACCAGAACATCCACGGGCGCCTGCAGGTACACGACCAGGTCCGGCTTGGGCGCATCCACCACCACACGTTCGTACACCCGTTCGTAGAGCGCATATTCGGCATCGTCCAAGGTCACCCGCGCAAACAGCCGGTCTTTCTCCAATAGATAGTCCGCCACGCGCACGGCGCCGAACAGGTCCTCTTGGCGAACATCCTCCAATTGCCGCGCGCGCTGAAACAGAAAGAACAGCTGGGTCTGAAATGCGGCAGCCCGCGGATTCTTATAGAAGCGCTCGAGAAAAGGATTTTGATCGGCTTGTTCCAGCACGAGCTGGCCGCCCAGCGACTGGCTCAAGCGACGCGCCAGGCTGGTCTTGCCGACGCCGATCGGACCCTCCACGACAATAAAACGATGCGGTACTGCAACTGGCATTCAAAGACTCTTGTTATTCCAAGACCGAAATTCCATCGCCGCCCACGCTGTGCTTCAAATCGAGCACCGTGCCCATCCCTGGAATCTTGATCGTTGGGGCAATATCCGCCAGAGGATACAGGACGAAGTTGCGTATCGACACTCCGGGGTGCGGCACCTTGAGGCCCGGCTCGTCCACCGCAGAATCGACCATCCACACCAAATCCAAATCGATCACCCGAGGACCCCAGCGTTCGCGCTGAGTGCGCCCCATGCTGCGTTCGATGTCGAGCAGCTGCGCCAGCAATTCCTGCGGACTCTGTTGCGTCAGAAAACCCGCGGCGGCGTTGACGTAATCCGGTTGATCCTGAGGACCCATGGGACGCGAGAGGTACAAGCGCGATCCCAGGAGCGTATTCGCCGCGCCCGCAGCAGCTAATCGCTGCATCGCCTCGAGCACGCGATCGCGCGGGGAACTTAAGTTGCTGCCGATCGCCACGTACGCGGGGCGCCAGAGCCTACTCATTGTTAACTGCGCGCCGCCCCGCCGCGTCGACGGCGTCGGCGCCGCCGGCCCGGCGCAGGCGCTCCTTCCGCCGCGGGTTCCGGGGGACGCGCCTGCACGAGTGCCACGCGCTCTTCTTGCGGCAGCACTTGAATGTCGGTCCACCACTTCGCCAGCTCCGGATCCGCGACGCCGGCCTGTGCGCGCAACAAGAGAAAATCATAGGCGGCGCGAAAGCGCGGATGCTGCAGCAGACTCAAGGACTTCACGCCGCTGCGGCGATTGAAGCGCGGCTGCAGCATCAACAGTTCGCGCATGGGGATGGAAAAGCGGCGGGGAATCGACACGCGGGATTGCTGGGTTCTCAGCACGCTTTCGCAAGCCTGCATCAGCAGCGCAATATCTGGAGTGGGACCCGCCTGCCTTTCGTTGAGCTCGCGCAGCACCGCGCTCCAAAGCAACACCGCAAACAAGAATGTCGGTGTGACCGGTTTGTCAGCCGCGATTCGCGCATCGGTGTTCTCAAGACCCATCTTGAGCATGTCCGCGGCGTAGGCGTACGGGGGCATGGCGAAGGCCGCGGCGGATTGAGGAAACAGGTGCTCGAACAAACCGTACCGCTGCAAGAGCTCATACGCCTTCTCGCCGAATCCCGAGAGAAACAATTTCAAGACTTCGTCGAATAGCCGCGCCGGCGGAACTCCGTCCAGCATGTAGGCCAGCCGCTTGATCGGAGCCTCGGTATTGGGCTCGATGGAGAAATCGAGTTTCGCCGCGAAGCGCACCGCTCTTAGCATGCGCACCGGATCTTCGCGATAGCGTGTCTCCGGATCGCCGATCATCGTCAGACGACGCGCCTTGACATCATTGACGCCGTCGACGAAATCCCAAATCGAGAAATCCTCGATGTTGTAGTACAAGCCGTTCGCCGCGAAATCGCGCCGCCAAACATCTTCTTCGATCGTGCCGTAAATGTTGTCGCGAAGAATTCGGCCGCGCGTGTCGAAGGCACGGTGCTCCGAATCGGCAGGCGGCGAGAACTCGGCGGGTTCGTCGACCCGCGACTCCGCGCCATCCGCGCCACCCTCGGTCCCGGCGTCGGAGCCGCCTTCGGCGTCCAGATCCTCGGCGTCTTCCCGCTCCGGAGCCGCGGCTGCGCGGAATGTCGCCACTTCGATGATCTCGTTGCCGAAAAACACATGCGCCAAGCGGAAGCGACGGCCGATCAGGCGGCAATTGCGAAACAGCCGCCGCACCTCTTCGGGCAACGCATCAGTCGCCACGTCAAAGTCTTTTGGTCTCAAGCCGAGCAACAAGTCACGCACGGCCCCGCCGACCAGAAAGCCCTGATAACCGGCCTCTTTGAGCCGATACAGCACCTTCAGCGCGTTCGGCGATATGTCCGCGCGCGATATCGAATGCTCAGATCGGGGAACGATTACGGGAGGGAGTGGGGTCGGCGATGAGTTCAAAAAGGGGGGTTCCGCTTGAGTCCAAAAAATTGGCCCGTATACTACCAGCCCTCTTGGGTCCCAAGGCCCAAAGATCCGCCAGTCCGCTCCCTTCGTCTAGAGGCCTAGGACACGGCCCTCTCAAGGCTGTAACACGAGTTCGAATCTCGTAGGGAGCGCCAATAAAAACAATAGCTTACAAACGGCGAGCGAAGCACGGGGCACACAAGACCGGAAGGAAAACCGTAGTATCCGTCGCTCCTAGATCAGTTAGAGCACAAGGTGAAGCCCAATGGCCGACAAGTTAACCACGCTTCTCATTGAACTTGCCAAACGCACAAGAAACGGAAGCTTCACATGGGACCCTACCGCGACTGCGGGCGTCTATCAGGCTTCTTTCCCCCGATACACGTTGCAGCTATCTGTACGGCGAACGCCCATCGGATCGGAAGATTACGTATTGACGATTCTCAACAGTGAAGGAACGGTAATTGAGCAAGCCGCTGACACCGATTTTGCAAACCGTCTGCAAGACGCTCTACCGATGATGTCCGAAATGTATAGCGCGGCACGGCGACAAGCACTTGGCGTTGACGGAGCCATCGACGACATACTAGGAGAACTCTCAAAGCGAGACGTCAGTCATCAAGGCTGAGGAGCTTTAAACCAAAAGCCAATATCAGCCCTCTAAGGCCTGTAACACAAATTCGAATCACCCAGGCAGCATTAGTAAATCAATCACTTACGCACGCCAAACCGGCTGCCGCATACTCACGGACGCAACTTTTATCAGCTCACTGGGTTTTGTATGCATGCGCGAGTCGTGGAACGCGGCGATACCTATTGCAACTCGGGCGGCGCGGGAAACTTATCTGTCTGCAACATCGGGAGAGCCTTGGCATGACCCCTCTTTATAAAAGCATCAACTTCTATCGATCCGCACTCGTCGGCACAGCCCTTCTCGCGACAGGTCTGTTCGCCGCCACCGCTCACGCGGACGACTACACCAAAACGTACACGGTTTCCAATCGCGCCAACGTACATGTCGACACCGACGACGGCAGCGTCGTTGTCACCACCGGCGACACCAAGCAGGTTGAATTCCGCGTTGAATATCAGGGCTACACGCTGGACAAGTCGCTGCACATCGATTCGAGCCAACACGGAGATGAGGTCGAGCTTACCGCGCGTATTCCCCATGGATTCCATATTTCCTTGGGAACGATGCGGAGATTGCATATCGAAGTTCGCATGCCAAAGGACGCTGATCTGGACGTGCGAACGGGCGACGGCTCCATCAAGGCCAACAATGTGTCGGGCACCATCGACCTGCATAGCGGCGACGGCTCGATTAGCGTGAGCTCCCTGAAGGGCTCGGTCCGCATTCACACCGGCGACGGTTCCATTGAGGCCAATGAGATGGATGGCAAATGCGATGCCTCGTCCGGCGATGGCCGCATCCGTCTCTCGGGACGGTTTGACGTGCTGAGCGCCAAGAGCGGCGACGGCAGCGTCGTCGTTGAGGCGCTGCACGGTTCCAAATTGGATTCCAGTTGGAGCATCACGTCGGGCGACGGCGGCATTGACGTGGCGCTGCCTCCGGATCTACCGGTAAATATCGAGGCCAGTTCGGGCGACGGACACATCAGCACCGACATCCCGATCACGATGGAAGGCGTCATCAGTAAATCGCGGGTCCACGGTAAAATGAACGGGGGCGGCTCCACGCTCACGATCCACACGGGGGATGGCTCGATTCACCTGAAGCAGGTGTAGCAGTCGTCGCAACCAAATTGGCGGCGGGCCTTTAGGCTCGCCGCCTCAATTCGTTGTAAAGTGTCCGTCGCTACAACACTACCGGACCTTTGCGACACTATGGCAGCCACTCACAATTTCACGGATTCAGCCGATCTTGCCGGAGGCTGGTCTGACGATAATGGCAACCCACTTTGCACGTGGACCTGGGATCAGGCTTCGGGACACATCTCCGTCACGTGCGGCAAGGAAGTGAGAAGGCTTAAATTGCCTCACAGCGAGGCGGATCTGCGCGGGGAGCAATTGCGCAAGCATTTGGCTCGCACGGCGCTGCACCTGGTCGAAGATATCAACAAAACGAAATATCCAACCTAAGGCTGCGGCCGCACCGGCTGTCCGCCGTGCTGACCGGCAATTACTTGGTTTTGCAAATCTCTACGCACGCCTGCATTGCGGCCTGCTGCTCTTTGTCGCACGTAGCCTTATCCTTGCCTTCGCGCAGGCAAGCTCGGTACTGCTGCTGGAAATTATGGGTGCATTTCTCGCACGCCGCGTCGCCCAGCGCACTGCCCGCTCCGGCAAGAAAAGACACAGCGCCTATCAATCCTATGAGCACTTTCATTTTGCACTCTCCCCAAAATTTCATGACCGAATGATTCCGATCGGCACTCGCGCTATGCGTTCAGCCTGCGCGTTCGATCAACGCAATGCTAGAACTATCGTGCACTTCACCGCCGGGCGCCAGCCTTGGAGGGCTTGGGCGTATCCACATCAACCCCGATACCGCAGTGCGGACAGCGCTCAGTCACCTTGTTCACCCGACCGACGCTGACCCAAAAGCCGACACCCCCCATTGGCTTGCCGCAATTGGGACATGGAATTTCAAAGAGACTCCAAAATGCGGCCGCCAGCACCACGCCGATGAGGATCGCAGCCACAATTCGGATGGCAAGAATTCGCGGCGCATATCCCGCCGCGATGCCCACGGAGAGAAGAAAAACAACGGCCAGCGTGGCATATCGGTCGCCGCGGCGTTTCAAGTATTGGCGAATGGTCATGCCGCCTCAATTTTAACCAAATCGTGAGCGATCTGTGAGCCAGTGCCGGCCTTGGGCGTCATCCGTTTCGCC
>DATNKC010000281.1:0-8920 GCA_035603615.1 Steroidobacteraceae bacterium
TCGTGCAGCCGGGCCGGAACGACCCGCCTCCTCGGTGCGACGGCTACCTGGACACTAAAAAACTGAATGACTTCGATTTTTCAGAGGATACGCGCGCCCACGGCTGCCCCTTCGGCGCGCACATCCGGCGGATGAATCCGCGCAAAGACCCGGTCGTGCCGTTTCCACAGCGGCCGCTGATTCGGCGCGGCATGCCCTACGGTCCGACAGTCAAGCAAGAACCCGACGCGCCTCGCGGCTTGCTGGGACTGTTTTTTTGCGCCAGCTTGGAGGACCAGTTCGAGCTCTTGCTGAGCCAGTGGGGCAACGCCAATCCCCTGGGGCCTGACGACCGCGGCAACGCCAGGGACCCTCTGGCGAGCAACCGCCAGCATCCCGGTGCGTGTTTCGATATTCCGATACCGGGCGAAGCCTTGCGCCAACTCGATGGCTTCAGCGGATTCGTGACCACTCGCGGGACGCTCTATGCTTTTTTCCCGAGTGTCGACACAGTCGGCAGGATAGCGCGCTGTGGACCGCCCGCGCATCCTCGAGCGCCCGCGCGATGAGGCAGGGCCCGCCGCCGGCTTCATGCGGTTGCGAATCGAAAGCCGCGAAAGAAGTGTCGGACCCCGAGCCGCTCGACCCTGCGACGCAGCCTCCGATCGACCGCTATTGCGACCTGGTCTTGACCGGCGGCGTCACTGACGGGGTAATTTATCCCTGGGCGATTCTCGAACTTGCGCGTGCCTATCGTTTCAAGAACATCGGCGGCACCTCCGTCGGCGCGATGGCAGCGGCGATAACGGCGGCGGCGGAGTATGCCCGCAGGCAAGGATTTCTCTCCGGGTTCAACGACATCGTGCTGACGATGCCTAGAAAGCTGGGCGAGGACGTAAAGAAAAAGGGAAGAACCCGGATCTTCAGTTTGTTCCAGCCTTCCCCTGCGAATCAAAGACTGTTCAAACTGTTTCTTGCTGTCGTTAGCCCCGGCGGAGTCAAATCCGGGGACGCGCCGAAATCCAGTTCAACGAGTCCATCCGCGACGACGACCTCGAGCACTCAAAGCGGACCTGCTACCCAATCGAGCAAGACAGGCAATGCCATCGGCCAGGTCGTCAATCTTGTCCGGCCGGTGCTTCAGATATATCGGCGGCCCGCGTGCCTCGGTCTTGCATTTGGGTTGTCGCTCGCGGTCATCAGCGCGGGGAGCCTTCTGTTCTCTGTCTCGGAGTCGACGCTGACCTTGAGTGTCCTGAAGATCATCGCGATTCCGTTTATCGCGATCGTGTTTTTGCTCCTGACGCTGGCGGCTGTTCTGGCGCTCGTGCTTGCCTTCATCCTGTTCGCGTTCTACCGCGATCTGGTGAACGGCCTCGTGCCGAACGGCTTCGGTTTGTGTACCGGCGGCCATGCGGCAGGCGTGCCGAACGACGAGCCGTCGCTCGTCGAATGGCTTCACGAAGGCATTCAAGCGGCAGCCCGCAAGACGCTCGATCAGCCGTTGACCTTCAGGGATCTGTGGCAAGCGCCCGGCGGACCGATTCAGGCGAGCGCGCCTGCCGCAACTCGAACCCAAAAACCGAGGTCGATCGACCTTCGGATGATCACCACGAACCTGACTCTTGGACGGCCGTACGGCCTTCCTCTGGACGATGCGACGAGCCGGCTTTTCTTCAAGGCCAAGGATCTCAAGCCGTTCTTTCCTGAGTCGGTTATCAACCACCTGATGAGACATTCAAAGCGATACAAGCCGGCTGGACCCGAAGATCCACCGCGATCGCGGCGCACTCGCTCGATACTCGAACTCCCAGTGGCCGATCTTCCCATCGTCATTGCGGCTCGTCTCAGCCTGAGCTTTCCGGTGCTGTTCTCCGCCGTTCCGCTGTGGACGATCGACTATGAGCCGAAACGGAAAGCTAGAAGGGTGCGCCGGTGCCGCTTTTCCGACGGCGGCATTTGCTCCAACTTCCCGATCCACCTGTTCGATGCCGCGATTCCCAGATGGCCCACCTTCGGCATAGCCATCACGACCCGAAGCATTTTCCGCAAGGAGCCGTTCGTATGGCTGCCGCGATTGCACTATCAGGGACGGGGCGATTGCTGGAATCGATTCGATGACCAAAGAACCCTGAATACCGGCAAACCCCTGACTCGCGGCAAAAAGGTACCGCCGCTGACTCGATTGAGTATGTTCATCAGCAGCATCGTTTTCAGCGCCAAGGATTGGGACGATGAGACGGCAATGCGCATGCCCGGCGCGCGTGACCGCGTCGTGCGCATTTACACCGAGAAGGGGGAAGGGGGACTGAATCTTAAAATAACGGGCGACGACATCATGAGACTCGCGAGCGTCTATGGGCGACCAGCCGGCAGGGAGCTGGTGGAGAAATTCATCGACTGCTCTGACCCCAAGACACCCTCGGCCGGCTGGAACGAGCACCGGTGGGTGCGCTTTAATACCTTTCTGGTCGGATTGCGCGAACGCATCCAAGCGCTCAGGGCGGCGGCGAAGACCGCCGCATACTGCAAGCCGCTCCCGCAACAAATACTGGACGCCACAATCGACCGGCCGCTCAGGGGATCGGATCCCGCCGGAATCCCGCTCAAGGGGCCGCAGGCGCAAGACTTGGGGGATCTCCTCGCGGCCCTCGAGAAAGTCGAGTCGGCGTTTGGTCAGGCTACGATGCCACAGCCCTACAAGCCGGAACCGCCCCCCAGCCTGCACCTCCGCCCGCCGCTCTAGCCGCCGTGGCGCGCAAGCGCCTTGGGACCCGGGCGCCCATCCATGCGTGATTAGTAGTAAGTTATCCTCGTTCGGACCCGCAAAAGCCGCAGAGTCAGTTCTTAGACGAGTATGTCTCGGGGGGCTATTTGCCTAGCACCAACATTCGACCGATAAGCCTGATGATCCGGCACGAGCGGGACCGCGTGATGATGATTCTGAGCGACTCGCGCTCCGTCGCCTACGCGCTCGATTCGACCGTGGCCGACTCGCTGTTAGAGGAGCTTCCCCGAGCGGCCGAGGCATTACAGGCTCCATCGACAGAATCGTGTCTGCCCTCAGGGGCGTGCGAGGTCCGCAACGAAATGCGGCGCCTTGGCGCAGACCTCTATGCTCAGTGCTTTCCTGAGCCCATTCGAATCTACTTGGCTGGAAGTCCGACCACCTATCTGAGTCTGCAGATCCAAGAGTCTCTGTTGCGCGTGCCCTGGGAACTCGCGTTCGACGGCGAGTTCTTTCTTGCGGAGAAGTTTCTGGTGTCACGGCAGGTCCTATCGCAACGACAACTTCCTCTCGCACACGAAATGCGTGCCGCCTCCGGCCAGATGCGCATTCTGCTGATCGGAAACAGCCCTGCCGCGCCGGTCTCCGGACCTTACTGTCAGTTGCTCGCCCGGCACATGACCAACGCAACCCACGGGGTCCCCACACTGGCGGCGGTAGAGGGCGGGCGGCAATTTATTCTCGACATGATTCCGGAGCACGACGTGGTCCACTACATCGGCCCGGTTTCCGGATCGGCCGCTGCGCAAGGGGATACCGCGTGGTGGGACGGGAACGACAGCATCACTGTAGGCGACCTCGCCCGACTGCGACGAACGCCACAACTGATCGTCTGTGAAATTGCACCGGCATCTGCCGATCGGGAAGCGAACTTCTCCGGCGCACACGCGTTTGCCGGCGCCGCGTGCCGCTCGCAGTTAAACGTGTTGCTCGGAACCTGGCCAGGATCGCCGGCCAACGACAACATGGAGTATATGCGACAGGTGTACACCGGCTTGCAACGAGGTGTTGGATTGGCCGAATCGGTCCGCACGCCGCGTATCACCCGGTTGCGGCACACGAACTCGTTCTCAGGCCTGGGTGCAGTCTTGTACGGCGACCCGCTGCGCACAGTGATCACGAGTCCCGTCACTGAATCGCACCAGGTCGACAATCGCCGACAAATCACCATACTGGCCTGCGACATCGTTCATTCCACGGAACTACTCAAGTCGTTGGGTGATGAAAGATACAGCGACATCCTGTCGCAGTACCACAGAATGGTCGGTGAGATTGTATTGGGCCACCTTGGTTCGATCGAGGAACCGCAGGGCGATGGCATCCTCGCGTACTTCGGCTTTCCCGTGGCTCAAGAAGATTGCAGCACACAGGCCGTCAATACCGCCATATCAATTTGTGCGGCGCTGCGCAGCCTCGACGTCCAAGTGCGAATCGGCATCAGCACCGGGCCGGTCGCTGTGCGCAAGGGAAAACCGATCGGCGACGTCATACATTTTGCGACGCGATTGCAGGCGGAGGCCATTCCGGGGCAGATCCTCGTCAGTGGAGCGACCCGGGACATCGTCAGTGGCCCCGTCGCGTTCGAGCGCCTCAAAGGGAGGCATAACCTAAAGGGGTTTGGCGAATCGGCCCGACTATACAAAGTACTCTCGGAGCCGCGCGCGCCGGGTTCGCCTGCGCCCCAGCGCCTGCGGCACTTAACACCCTTTCTAGGCCGGCTCGGCGAAATGCAGACGATCGAGCGAGAGTGGGAGTGCGCGCAATCCGGCGAAGTCCGCACGGTCCTGATCACGGGCGATGCCGGCATTGGCAAATCCCGGCTCGTCAGCGAATTTCGAAGCCGGCTCTCTGCGCTGGGCCATGACACGTATGAATTTCGATGCTCGCCGCAGCACACCAGCAGCGCATTCTATCCGTTGCTGAAATTTCTTCGCAGCTGGTTAGGGGTGCGGGACGACGAGAATCTGGAACCTCAGCAGGAACGCATCGAGCGCGTCCTGTCTGCACGAGTCCCGGTCCAGGGCGCGGCAACCCTCGTCCCTGAGTTGCTGGGCCTTTACCGCGGCTCACGACGACCCATTTCCGCGCACGCCCTGGACAGGAAGCGTCGCTTGACGTTGGACCTGATGGTGCGTTGGCTTGCCAGCGAATCGAGAAAGTCCGCTCTTTGTGTGATCGTCGAGGATATCAACTGGATCGACCCTTCATCCAAGGATCTGCTGAGTCTCGTGCGCAATCTCTCGGCACCGGTGCTGGTACTCGCCACCGTGCGTGCCGAGCGCGTCCAGGAGCCCATGCAGTGGATCGGCGGCCGGGTAATTGAGCTCAAAGGCTTGTCCCAGGATGTCGCCCGCGAGATGGTTCAAAGGGTATCTGGGAAGTCTCCCCTCAGTGCCGAAGTGGTACGGCTGCTGGCGCAACGAGGAGATGGCGTCCCTCTCTATATCGAAGAATCCACTCGCATGGCAGTCGAAATCAGCGAGTCGGTAAATCGTGACGATGTGGTGTCGTTGATTCATTCGACGGTACCCTCGCGAATTCACGATCTCCTCATGGCCCGACTCGATCGTCTCGGCGATGCTAAGCAGGTCGCCCAGCTGGGCGGAACCATCGGCAGGGAGTTTCCGTTTGCCCTGCTGGAGGCGGTGTTGAATCTGGATGGCGTTCCCATGCGGATACCAGATCTCTCCTCTCAATTGGACACACTGCTCGAGTCCGGGTTGGTGATTCCGGTCGGCGATCCGCGCGATCGGCGCTTTGCCTTCAAGCATGCATTGATTCGGGACGCTGCCTATCAGTCCCTGTGGGAGCGCGATAGAAAGAGTCTGCACCGCCTGATTGCCAGTGTGATTACAGAGCGGTTCCCGGCGTTGGTGGAGATTCAGCCGGAACTGGTCGCCTATCACTACACGCAGGCCGGGCTGGACACGCTGGCGGTCACCTACTGGGAGCGTGCCGCTCGTTTGGCCGCTTCGCGATCCGCATACGACGAAGCGATCAGCCACCTGAACAGCGGCCTGCGGTTGATCGAGGCCCAACCCGACACGTCCGATCGCCGTTCCGTGGAGCTTCGCCTGCTGCTGCTGCTTGCCGGTCGGCTCATTGCGACTGAGGGTTACGGTGCCGATCGGGTCGAAGAGGTTTACACGCGCGCATTGGAACTTTGCACTCAAGTGGGAGACCCCGCGGCGCTCAGGAAAGCCCAGTTGGGCATGGAGGGCTACTACTTCATGCGCGCTGATTTCGCCAAGGCGCGCGAATTCGCAGAGCAGGTAGCAACGATGGAACAATCACAGCCCTTAGAAATGCGCACGCTCCAGGCCGATTGGGCGATCTCGAACATTCTGTTTCACCAGGGTGAGCTGGAATCGGCCGTGACCCGCATGGATCAATGTCTGCAAAAATACGATCGCGCCAGACACCATCCCGGCGCGCTTCAGGACCCCGGCGTCATGTGCCTGTGCTATTCGGCATGGGCGCTTTGGGAACTGGGATATCCTGACGAGGCGAAGAAGCGTGCCGATGAGGTCATTGCGCTGGCCCATTCGCTGGACCACAAGTTCAGCATTGCAGAGGCCAGCGGAATCTGCGCAGGCGTGTATTTTTTCCGCGGTGAATACGAATTGGCGCTGATGCGCGCCGGCGAAGCCGTGGAAATCTGTGAGGTCCACGGATTTTCGGTATGGCTGGCGCACGCCAAGATGCTGCGGGGAAGGATCGTGGCCCAATTGGGGCGGGTCGACGACGGCATCCAGGAAATGCTGCAGGCTTACGGCATGTGGACCAAAACCGGCGCCGTGGTGACCAGGCCGTTCTACCTTGCCATGTTGGCCGAGGGCTATGCGTTGGCCGGCCGCGTCGCAGATGGCTTGGCGGCGCTTGAAAACGCCCGCGAGATCGTTCGAGCCTGCGGCGAGCGCTATTACGAGCCCGAGATCCATCGTCTGGCCGGGCAGCTACTATCAGCCTCGAAGTCCGGTCGAAGCAGTCGCCGTTCCGCCGAAGCGGAACAGTGGTTTCGTAGCGCTATAGAAGTTGCGCGCGAGAGACGGCTACGGTCGCTGGAGTTGCGCGCCACCACGAGCTTGGCTCGCCAGTTGGAAACTTACGGCCGTGGCCGCGAGGCTTCGCCATTGCTGGCAGAAGTCCTCAAGGGCTTCACGCAGGGCCTGGATACGTTTGACGTGCGCCAGGCGCGCAAGGTGCTGGGCGAATTGAGCTGACGGTAGGTAAACGCCGCGCAATGTACCTCTTGTGTCGTCCACTTGACAGACCCTCATTCTGAACGCGCTCACGATGGCTCCCAACGGTGAAGCGGCGGGTTCGCTCACGACGTGGTGAGAACCCAAACCAATCGGAACACGGGAGGAAATGGTCATGCGCGGCATTCAATTGAGCGCCCTTCAATGGCGCAGAATTCGTTCGACCTTCAATGCACATTCAGTAGGGGAGTCGGTCGTGAGCGCCGCGAAAGTCATCCGCAGAAACGCAGTACGGCTAGCGTGGATAACGGTGACCTTCGCACCCATGGTCATGCTGTATAACGCGTCACGGGCCGATGGCTGCGCCGCGCGGGCAAATGCCTGGGCGGCTGTAGCATCCACGGCGCCCTCTCAAGGGCGCTTTAGGGTGCGAATTTATCGTCCAGCGCTGAGTGCGCCGCCACGACATGCCGTAATGCGTCCTGGTCGAGGATGATGATCTTGCCGCGACCGAGAGTGAGCCATCCCTGTACCTTCCAGTTTTGCAGATACTGGTTGACAGCCTGTCGGGAGAGTCCCAAGAAACGCGCCATCTCTTCCTGAGAAATACTCAGCTCCACACCGTTCGCGGTTTCTCGCCCGTGAAGCTGTCCGAGACTTAGTAAACGCCGCGCCACACGCTCCGGCACACTGAGCAACGCTGATTCTTCTGCTAAGCCGCTGGTCCAGCGAATGCGCTCGCAGAGAAGCTGCACTATGTGGCTTACCAGCGCGGGTTCGCGCTTCAGCAATTCCAGAAAGTGGTCCCGTGTGATGAGGATCAGCTCCGATCTCGCTGCGGCACTGGCCGTGGCCGAACGGGGTCGCCCATCCAAGAGTGCAATCTCACCGAAAGTATCGCCGGGCTCCATGATGTTTAGAAACACCTCTCTACCGCTGGGCGAACTGACACTGATGCGAACTTTACCCGTGACCACGCCGTAAAGCGCATCACCTGGATCGGCTTGTGAAAAAACGATTGCCCCGATGCCGTACGAACGTTGGATCGAAAGGGCCGAAATCTGCCGGATCGTAGCCGAGGGCAGGCCACGGAAGAGTCGGGTGCGTTCCAATATGGTTTGTGCGGTCAAAGCCACAGTTGGATCCCTCGCGGTGAACTCGCGAGCAGTGTACGTCTTGTGTCGCCCGCTTGACAGAACCGCATTCCGAGTGCGCGCACGATAGGTTTCGCCACGCAAACGGAGTCGGTCACCATGAAGATCAGCTACCTGCCCCTCGCAAAAGCAAGCGGAGCTGTCCATGAAGTTGTGCCGGAGCCCGGGACGCTGAAGGCAAAGCCGCTCGAGGTCGTGCAGATCGGTGATTGGATCGTGAATCCGGCCCTCGATACGCTCTCTCGCGGCAGAGAAACTCACAAGCTCGAGCCGCGGACGATGCGGCTGCTTCTGCACCTCGCAAATGCCGCCGGCGCAGTCGTCAGTCTCGATCGTCTTCTCAGCGAGGTGTGGACGGGCGTGGTCGTGGGTCCGGCTTCGGTTTACCAGGCCGTGTCGCAATTGCGAAAGCTTATGGGCGATGTGGACCCAAACCCGACCTACATCGCGACCGTCCCGCGCAGAGGCTATCGGGTCGTTGCACCCGTGCGCCGCGCTGCGGCGGAGGCGATGACACTAAAAACGGACATCGTGTCTATCGCACCCACCCGGCGCTGGCAGGTGATGGCACTCGGCGGCGTGACGCTGCTGGCCTTCATCCTGACCGGCTCATCGATCTGGAGGCCATTACCGACCGAACGCAGCCCTTCGATCGCCGTCTTGCCGTTCATCGATCTGACGGAGGAGCAGGCGGAACGGTCCTTTTGCGACGGTCTCACGGAGGAGCTATCCAACCGGCTTTCGCAAGTACCCACGTTGCGGGTCGTCGCGCGCACCTCCGCTTTCGCATTCCGCGG
>DATNKC010000282.1:0-4725 GCA_035603615.1 Steroidobacteraceae bacterium
CAATTGGTGACGGAAAGCTCGCGCGAGGCCTATGTCGCGACCATCAAAGCGGACAATGAGCGCCGGCGCGAGCAGCATCGCAACAAAGGCGCCAAAGCACCGCAGTTGTCGCTGTCCCAGGCGCGAGCCAAGAAATTCAAGATCGATTGGAGCGCCTATTCGCCGCCGGTGCCGACGTTCCTCGGTCTGAAAACTTTCGATGACTATCCATTGCAGGAACTGGTGGCGTACATCGACTGGATGCCGTTCTTCAATGCTTGGGAGTTTGCCGGCAAGTTTCCGGATATTTTGCAAGACAAGGTCGTGGGCGAGGCGGCGAGCAACTTGTATGCGGACGCCACGCGCATGCTGAACACATTGATCGCCGAAAAATGGCTCAAGGCTCGCGCGGTCGTCGGCTTCTTCCCAGCCAACAGTGTGGGCGATGATGACATCCATGTGTATACCGACGAGGGCCGGCAAGCCGTCGAACTGCGGTTGCACAATCTGCGTCAACAAAAATCCAAGCCGCAGGATCAAGCCCAGCTGTGCTTGAGCGACTTCATCGCGCCGGCGCAGAGCGGCCGCGCCGACTACATCGGCGCGTTCGCGGTGACCGCAGGGATAGGCATCGACGAACATGTCGCGCGATTCGAAGCGCAGCATGACGACTACAGCAGCATCATGCTCAAGGCACTCGCGGATCGTTTGGCCGAGGCGCTGGCGGAAAGGCTGCACGAGAGGGTGCGGCGGGAATTGTGGGCCTACGCGCCGAATGAGCACTTGGACAATACCGGATTGATTCGCGAGGAATATCAAGGCATCCGGCCGGCGCCAGGCTATCCCGCCTGCCCCGACCACACCGAAAAGGGGTTGCTCTGGAGACTGCTGGATGCCGAGCGCACGGCGAGTTTACATTTGACGGAATCGTTTGCGATGTTCCCCACAGCGGCGGTGAGTGGGTTTTATTTTTCCCACCCGAAGGCGCACTATTTCGGCGTCGGCAAGATCGACCGCGATCAGGTCTTAAGCTACGCGCAGCGCAAGGGATTCACTATGAGCCAGGCAGAACGTTGGTTGGCGCCCATCTTAGGCTACGAGCCCGACGCGGGAGACGCGGCGGATGCCGCCTAGCTCCGGGCGGGCGGCCTTCGTCACCGGCGGGACCGGCTTTGTCGGTCTCAACATGGTCAAGGAGCTGATGATTCGCGGTTGGGACGTGACCGCGCTGCATCGCCCTTCCTCGGACCTTAAATTGCTGAAACGATTTCGGCCGAAACTTGCGGTGGGCGAGTTGAGCGATCCGGCTTCGCTCGCGGCTGCGATCCCGCCGGGCACCGACACGATTTTCCATGTCGCCGGCAACACCAATATGTGGCGCGGGGGAAATGCCCAGCAGACTCGCGACAATGTGGATGGAACGCGCAATGTCGTCGAGGCCGCATTGGCGAAGCGCGTCCGGCGACTGGTGGTGACCTCGTCGATTTCCGCGTACGGCCCGGTGGATGGCGACATTACCGAAGCGACCCCGAGCCTCGCGGCGCACGCCAGCGTCAATTATCAAAAAACCAAGTGGCAGGCGCAGGAGCTGGCGCGCGCCGCCGTTCCTAAGGGTCTCGAAGTCGTCATCATGCAGCCCGGCGCGATTATGGGGCCGTACGACATTGGGACCTGGTCGCGCCTCTTCGCCATGGTTCGCGACGACAAACTTCCCGGCGTTCCGCCGTCCTTGCTGAGCTTTACGCATGTGCGGGAGGTCGTGGGGGCGCATATTGCCGCAGCCGACAAGGGGCAGAACGGCGGGTCGTATCTTCTCGGCGGCGAAAACAAAACCATGATGGAGTTGGTGACGGAGATCTCCACGCTGGTGGGGAAACCTGCGCCTGAAAAAGAAACTGCCATGGGGTTGTTGCGCGTCGTCGCGGTCGTGGGCGATCTCGCGAGCCGATTTACCGGCAAGGAACCGCCCATCACACCGGAAATGGCCAGCCTGATGAGCCGCAAAGTCAGCACCTCGTCGGCCAAGGCGCAACGCGAACTGGGCTATCGAGTGGTGCCTCTCAAGGATATGGTCAAGGACTGCTACGACTGGATGGTGGCGGAAGGGCGTATTTAGCTAAGGTTTGGCTGCCGACAGGATGTCATCCGCCAGCGCAGCATAATTGCCGTCGAAATGATGGCCGCCTTTGACTTTCACGATCTTGAATTTGCCCGAGTCCAGTTTGGGACACAGCGAATCCTGCTCATCCTCGCCGTAGATGCACAGCACCGGCATGCCGCTAACGCGATTAACCTCCGGCAGCGTTTCGGGACCTGAGTTGTCATCCGAGATCCAGCTGCTGACATGAAATTCAAAGAGTGCGTGCTCGGACATCCCTAGGATCGCCATCAAGGATACGGCCGCCTTGGTTGGCGCCGGCAGACGATTCACGGCGAAGGGCAGCACATCGGCGCCCTGGGAATAACCGATGAGCAGCACGTGCTTCTTGCCCAAGTGCGAGAGATAGTAACGAATCAGCTTGTCGGTATCCGCCGCCAGCCCCTCGGGCGTGCGGGCGGTCCAGTAATAGCGCAGCGAATCCCAGCCCACGACGAAAATCCCCTTCGCACTCAACCCGGCGGCGATGTTTTGATCGATCCCGGCCCAGCCGCCATCGCCCGACATGATGATGGCGAAGGTGTCCGAGGGGGTCGTGTTGGGTTGCGCGGGTACTTCGATGACCGGCAGATCACCCAAGGCCGCGGGCGGCGCCACGACACGATCGAGATTTGCCGCGGCCAGCTTGGCGAACGCCGCGTTGAAAGGCCGCTCGCTTAACGAAGGCAGCATGGCGATGGCCGCGCCATGCACGCGCGCGACAAAATCGCGGGTCGTCGCGGCAGGGCACTGGAGTTTGTTGGAATCTTGCAGGACCACCCAGGGATTATTCAGAGACTTAATGGGCAGTACGTTCAGGCCTGTGCCGCGAGCACCGTGCGTCAACTCGAGTCCGGAGCCTTTGCACAGCGGCTTGTCCAGCTTCAAATTCGGACAAAAGCCCACGCTGAGAGCGCCAGCAAAGGTGTCCTGCGGGGCTTGCGCCAAGACTGCATAAGCCATACTGCCGCCGGAGTCGATCCCAACCATGAGCGGCGCAAGATAGCTCGAGTTGTGAAAATAGGCTTGCACGAAGTGACTCAAGTTTTCCAGATCTCCATCAGGAAATACGCACTGTGCGCCGTCCGCTTCCAGCGCGGCGTTGAATTTCGGAAGATCGATGCCCACCACCATCGCGCCTTGCTGCGCGAGCTGTTCAGCGAAGCCCTCGGCGCGGCGGCTCCAGCCCTCATCGCCTGACAGGAACAGCACAAAGCTCGACACCGCCGCCGGCGGCCGATAGACCGCCAAATCCTTGAAGCGGCCGTGGCTCAAAAGCGTCGGAGCGGCCGCGGCCATTTCGCTCAATAACGCCAACGCTGTCACAAACAGGAGAGCTTTCATCGCTTGGTCACACTTGCCGCTCAAAATGAGCGGGAATGACAACGATTGATCTCGTGTACATCAATGCGGGAGGAGGGCATCGCTCCGCCGCCATGGCCCTCGAGATGGCGATTCGCGAGCAATATAAAGACTGGCAGGTCAGGCTGGTCAATTTGTTCGAAGTCCTCGATCCGCAAGACGTATTTCGCAGAACCACCGGCGTCAGACCGGAAGACTATTATAACGTGCGGCTGGCGCGCGGCTGGACCTTAGGTTTAGCACAGGAACTGCGCATCCTGCAGATGCTGATTCGCCTGAGCCATAAATCCTTGGTCAGTCTGCTGCGCCGGCATTGGCAGGCGACGCGGCCCGATCTCATCGTCTCCATGGTGCCGAATTTCAACCGCGCCATGTATCAGGCCGCGACGCTGGCCAACAGCCAGGTCCCCTATGCGACCATTCTCACCGATCTGGCGGACTTCCCGCCGCACTTTTGGATCGAGCCCGATCAAGCGCAGCACTTCATCTGCGGAACCCCGCGTGCCCGAGCCCAGGCGCGCGCCGCGGTCCAGGACGAGGCCTACGTTCACGAGACCTCCGGGATGATCATCAATCCGGCTTTTTACCGCGACTTAAAGCTCAATCGGCGCGAGGAAATGCTGAAGCTTGGGCTTGATCCGGATCGGCCCACCGGCATGGTGATGTTCGGCGGCCACGGATCGCGGGTCATGCGCGGAATCTCCAAGCGTCTTGACGATGTTCAGCTCATCCTGGCGTGCGGCCACAACGCTGTGCTCGCCGAGCAGTTGCGCAACGTGCGCGCCTCGGCGCCGCGCCTGGTGGTGGGCTTCACTTCGCAGATCAGCTACTACATGCAATTGAGCGACTTCTTTATCGGCAAGCCGGGCCCCGGCAGTATCAGCGAGGCGGTGCAGCAGGGCCTGCCGGTGATCGTGGTCCGCAACGCCTGGACCATGCCGCAGGAGCGCTACAACACCGAGTGGGTCGAGGAGAACGGCTTCGGCGTGGTACTCGATTCGTACAAGGCCATCCGCGCAGGCGTGGCGCAAGTCGCGGATCACATCGATCTGTATCGCGCCGGCGTCAAGCGCATCCAGAACCGGGCAGTGTTTGAAATACCGGAGATTCTCGAACGGATCTTAGCGGCGCCGGCTCGGGTAGGCGTCGATCTCACCCAGCATTTCGGGGCCGCCGAGCGCTTGCATCTGTCCTAGGATCCAATCGCGCCGCTGCTGTACGTACGCCGAGGGCGCGGCGGCGATCAG
>DATNKC010000283.1:0-3753 GCA_035603615.1 Steroidobacteraceae bacterium
CAAGGCGATCTTGCAGGAGGCATAGGGCGTGAGCGCCATGGATTCATCGGCCATCGGGCTCGAGGTTTCGCTGCACACGCTCGCCTGGGACCAATCGTACTCCGCAGAACTCCCTGCCATGACCGCACGGATGCCGCCGAGCGCGCGGAACCCTCGCAACAGACTCTGACTTGCGGCCAGCCAACGAAAATTGTCGGCACTATGCCAATAGACGCCCGGCGTCGCGATCCAGGCGAAGTGCAGCAAATGCGTCGGTGCGACGCGCTTCAACAGGGCATCAACGTCGCGCTCGCTCAATAAATCGGCAACATGCGTGAATGCGCCTGAAAGCGGGGTGGGAACGGGTCCGGGAGCGGCCCCGGAGAAGACCGCGTGGACCTCGAATCCCATGCGCTTAAGCGGCGCGATGCTCGATCGGCCGATAAAGCCGCCGGCGCCGGTCACCAACACGCGCTTGAGGGGGGTCACCGCTTAAGCCGGCGAGTCCAGCAACGGGTACGCGGCATCACGCGGTGAGATCACGCTTGGGGACAAAGGCCATTGAATGCCGAACGCAGGATCATTCCAGCGAAAGCCTTGCGCGTGCGCAGGCGAGTAAGACACGGAAATCATGTAGTACACCTCCGCATCATCGCTCAAGGTAACGAAACCGTGCGCGAAACCTGCAGGGACAAACAGCGCCCGGCGATTCTGCGCCGAGAGCTCAGTCCCGAACCACCGCTTGTAGTGGCGTGAGTGCGGCCTGATATCGACGATGACATCGAAAATCGCCCCCGCCGTGCAGCGCACCAGCTTGTGCTCCTCGTGGGGCGCGGCCTGATAGTGCAGTCCCCTCAAGGTGCCTTTGCGGGCGTTATACGACACGCTGCATTGTCGCAACGGGGCCGTTAAGCCCTGCGCCGCGAATTCATCCGGGCAATAAGAACGCGCAAAGAAGCCACGCTCGTCGGAGTGCAATTCCAGGTCGACGATAAATGCACCCGGCAATGGCGATTCTTTGAAAATCATCGGGTCAATCGATCCGCGCCACAGGCACCGGCGTGACGAATCGGCCGCCCCACGCCTCGATGCCCTTGAGCTGTTGCCGGATCTCATCGCGCAGATTCCACGGCAGGATCAAGACGTAGTCCGGCTTCGCTTGCATCAATTCTTCCGGCGACACGACCGGAATATGCGTACCTGGCAAGAATTTCTTTTGCTTGTGCGGATTTCGATCGGCCACGAAGACAATGTCTTGCGGCGTCACGCTGCAGAAGTTGAGCAGCGTATTGCCCTTCGCAGCGGCGCCATAGGCCGCGACGCGCTTGCCCTCGCGCTTCGCGGCGGCGAGAAATGCCAGCAGCGAGTCGCGGCATTCCTCGACACGTTTTGAAAATTTCAGGTAGGTGGCGAGGTCCGTAAGGCCCGCGGCGTTTTCCTGCGCCCGTACCTCGCTCAAGGAGGCACTGTCTTTGAGGTCCGTGCGCGCTGCATGCGCCGCAAATATCCTCAAGGAACCGCCATGCGTGGGCAACCGCTCCACATCGTAGAGACGCAGCCCATGGCGCGCGAACACCTGCTCAATGGCATATACCGAAAAATACGAAAAGTGCTCGTGATAAATGGTATCGAATTCGACATGCTCGATCAGTTCCAAGAGATGCGGAAATTCGATGGTGACGTTGCCGTTGGGTCGCAGCAGCAAAGCGATCCCGGCGACGAAATCGTTGAGTTGCGGCACGTGCGCAAGCACATTGTTGCCGATGATCAGATCCGCCTGACGTCCCTGCCCCACCAGCTCGCGCGCCAGCTTTTGACCGAAAAATTCCACCCGGGTGGGCACACCGATTTTTTCCGCGGCGGCGGCCACGGTGTCGGAGGGATCGATCCCCAGCACCGGGATACCCATCGTCATAAAATTCTTGAGCAAGTAGCCGTCGTTGCTGGCCAATTCCACCACGAGGCTCGAGCGCCCGAGCGCGAAACGCTGGCGCGCCATGTCGCAATACACCTTCGCGTGCGCCAGCCAGTCATCCGAGTACGATGAGAAATAGACGTAATTGCCGAACAATTCCTGCGGCGCGACGTCGTAATCGACCTGCACTAGTTTGCAGATCTCACAGACCTTGGCGCGCAGCGGGTAGCGCTTTTCGCGCTCAAAGGCCGCCGGGCTCTCGATGAACGCATTGGACGCGGGCTGCATCCCCAAATCCGCCATCGTCACCGCGAGACGGCCGCCGCAGGCGCGGCAAGCCGAGACGAGTCCTACCATGAAGCTATCCTTCCCACAGCTTCCAGGGCGCCGCGCCGCTTTCCCACAGTGAATTCAAATGCTGCTTATCGCGCAACGTGTCCATGGGCTGCCAGAAGCCCCGATGCACCCACGCCGCCAGTTGCCCGTCCGCCGCCAAATTTTCCATCGGTTCCTTTTCCCACACCGTTTCGTGCCCTTCAATCAACTCCAAGACGCTGGGCTCGAGAATGAAGAATCCGCCGTTGATGAGTCCGCCTTCCGCCGAAGGCTTCTCCTCGAACGAGACGACCCGCGCATCCTGCGTCACGATACGGCCGAAGCGCGCCGGCGGTCTGACGCAGGCCACCGTGGCTTTTCGGCCGTGACTTGCATGAAAAGCAATTTGCGCTTTGATATCGATATTCGAAAGTCCATCGCCATAGGTCATGCAAAACGGCTCGGCCGGATTCAAGAACTTGCCGATCTGCAGCAGCCGGCCGCCGGTCATCGTCTCCTCGCCGGTATCGACCAACGTCACTTTCCAAGGTTCGACGCGGCAATCGTGATATTCCGCGCGGTTCTCGGCCATATCAAAGGTGACATCGGCTTGATGCAAGAAATAATTCGCAAAATACTCCTTGATCATGTAGCCCTTGTAGCCGAGGCAGACGATGAACTCCTGCACGCCAAAGGCGGCGTACAGCTTCATGATGTGCCAGAGAATCGGCCGCGTGCCGATTTCGACCATGGGTTTGGGCCGCGTGTTCGATTCTTCGGCGATGCGCGTGCCCTTGCCGCCCGCCAGGATGACGCACTTCATGGGCGTTCCATCGGCAAGGATTCATAGCGCGTAATCTGCGCCTCGGAATACTTCGTCATGTTCTCCCCCGCGGCATGCGCCCGGTACCAGTCCGCGGTCCAGGCCAGCGCTTCACCCACAGCCAATCGAGGACGCCAGCCCAAGGAACTCTCCGCCAGAGCCGAGGAGAGCGTCAGAGCGCCCGCCTCTTTGGGATGCGCGCCCGCATCGCGCCGCCAACCGGGGCGGCCCGCAAAACCCGCACTAAAATGCTCGACGACCTCTCGCACCGTGCAGAAGGATGACGGGTCCGGGCCAAAATTGACAGCGCGCGGTGTCGCGAGCGGCGCCTGCACCAGCGCCTGCGCGAGGGCGAGATAACCCGACAGCGGTTCAAGCACGTGTTGCCAGGGCCGAATCGCTTCGGGATATCGCAAAGCGACCGGCTCGCCAGCCTTGAGCGCCCGAACGCAGTCCGGGATCAGACGATCTTGCGACCAATCGCCACCGCCAATGACATTGCCGGCGCGTGCCGTTGCGATCGGCGCGCCGTCGCCAAAGAAGCTATCTCGAAAACTCACCGTCAAGAGCTCGGCGCAAGCCTTGCTGTTGCTGTAGGGATCATGGCCGCCCAGACGATCGCCTTCGACAAAGGGCCGGCCTTCGCCATTATTGTCATAGACTTTATCGCTGGTCACGACGAGCACGCATTGCAAGTACTTAAGGGCGCGGCAGGCCTGCA